>CAZUAM010000556.1:0-5083 GCA_964618095.1 uncultured Planctomycetaceae bacterium
CTGCACTTGGCCAACCAAACCGAAAACTAAAGCGAGCCCACCTCCGAATACCGCAAATCGAACAGAACAAGAATTCATGTTGTCGTCCTCCTTCAAAGGCTCTAAACGAACTTATTGTCCCCTCTCTCAACTTGGCCGCCGAGGCGCGGTTTGTGACAAACAAAATAAGAAGTTTACAAATTACCTCTGCGGTGGGGTTCTTGGCAATTCCGGGCACACCATACTGGTTTTCGTCGCTCTGCGAAAAAACTGCTATAGTGTCACCGGAATAGCACTTTCTTCTCCGCTCCTGGCAGTACTCCGCCGGTCGACCATGATTCCTGACAAACAAAACAAAAAAACGGGCAAATCCGCTCTCCAGGGGGGCAATTCTGATATGTGACATGCTGGACGTGGGAATACCGGGGGCCACCCGGGGGGCACGAAAAAACCGGCTGGCTGCGCCGGACACAACTCTCTCACGTTGCCAAGCAGCAAGAGCATCTGGCTGACGCATGGAAATAAGGACGGACCGTCGGGCTAACCACGCCTTCAGTCAAGTAGCCCAGTAGTCCACGGGGGTGGGTCTGGCCGGCCGCGAAGCAACTGTTTGCGAGCGTTGTGGGCACACCCCACCCTGCAACTGTGCTTTGCCGCACCCGGCCGCCACGGGGGCGCGCGCAACCATTTCTCGCCACCAGGGCTGATCGACATTAGCCTCAACTTCGGCGGAAGTCGTTCAAGCCTTGCATGCTGTCGAAGCTCGCTCGTCTTCGGCACCGATAAGCTATGCTTAAGGGTGCACCAAGAGATTCCCCGGGTAGTCGCGGGTGGCTCTGCGTCTGGAGCGGGCGAATCTGGTGGCCTGTTGGAACTGGACTTTTGTAAAATGCCGCCTTGGGTCTGCATGAAACAAATCAAGACGCGAAGCGGCTTGTTTGTTTCGGTCACGCACCATGAAAACGACTAACATCCCTTCACGTCCGGGCGAGTCGAAAGAGAGCACCTTCGAGGTCCTCAAGCAGCGCATCCACGGCAAGCTGGTCGACAAGCTCGACATGTCCCGCGTAGGAGAGCTTGAGGGCGACAAACTACGCCGTGAAATCCGCCTGGTCGTCGAACACCTCTGCGATACCGAAGACACCCTGCTGAACCGCAGCGAACGGGAACTGCTGATCGGAGAGGTGCTCAACGAAACCTTCGGCCTGGGACCGCTGGAGGCCCTGCTGAAGGATGCCACCATCAGCGACATCCTCATCAACGGCCCCAAGAACGTCTACGTGGAGCGTCGCGGGCGGGTAGAAAAAACCAGCGTCTCCTTCCGCAACAACGATCACCTGATGCAGATCATCGACCGGATCATCTCCAAGGTGGGCCGCCGGGTGGACGAAACCTGCCCCATGGTCGACGCCCGAATGTTCGACGGCTCGCGCTTCAATGCCATTATCCCCCCCCTGGCCCTGGACGGGGCCTGCGTCTCGATCCGGCGCTTCGGGGCCAACCCGCTAAAGCTCGAAGACCTCCTGAACTTCAAGGCCTTTACGCCCGAAATGGTGATGTTGCTCGAGGGCGCCATCAAGGCCCGGCTGAATATCATCATCTCCGGCGGCACCGGCTCGGGTAAAACCACGCTGCTGAACACCCTCTCGAGCTTCATCTCTAACGCCGACCGGATCGTCACCATCGAGGATGCCGCCGAGCTGCAATTGCAGCAAGATCACGTCGTCCGCCTCGAAACCCGGCCTCCCAACATCGAGGGCAAGGGGACCGTCAATGCCACCGACCTGGTCCGCAACGCCCTGCGGATGCGGCCCGAACGCATCATCATCGGCGAGTGCCGTGGACCCGAAACACTCGATATGTTGCAGGCCATGAATACCGGTCACGAAGGCTCGCTGACCACCGTCCACTCCAACAGCCCACGCGACGCCATCGCCCGAATGGAAACCATGATCATGATGGCCGGCTTTGAACTGCCGCTGAAGGCCATGCGCACCCAAATCGCCAGCGCCGTCGACCTCATCGTGCAGGCCAACCGGCTCCAGGGCGGGCCACGCAAGATCACACACATCACCGAAATCGTGGGAATGGAGCAGGATACCGTGATCATGCAAGAGGTCTACAAGTTCGACCAACAAGGCATCGACGAAACCGGCCGGGCGTATGGCCAGTTCACGGCTACGGGCATCCGGCCCACCTTCATGGGCCGATTGGAGGCCGCCGGTGTGCGGCTCCCCTCGAGTGCCTTCCGCCAGCGGGTGATGTTAGAGGACTAAACCGTGAATCTGCTTCTGATTGCGATCGCCACGTTTATCGGAGTTGCCGCCCTGGTGGGCGGTTTGGCAATGATCATGCGCGAGAAGCCGGGAAGCAGGATCGAGGATCGGTTGGATCTCTTGACCGGCGCCAACACCCCCGCCGCCGCCAAGGAAGGTCTGCTCAAGGATAGCAGCGTGCTGGCCCAGCCGCTGGACAAAGTCCCCGGCTTCCTCGAGCTGTTCTTGGAACGCTTCGGCAACGTCAGCATGCTGTTCGACCAGGCCGACACCTCGCTGACCGTCGGAAAACTGGCCTTGATCGCGGCAATCATGGCCGTGGCCGGTGCCGGTTTGGGAGCCGCCCTGGGAATTTATCCGCTCTTGTTGCCCGTGGTCGCACTCTTCATGGGAGCACTCCCGCTCTTGTGGGTATTGTTCCGCCGGCGACGGCGCCTGAAAGCCTTCGCCGCCCAACTGCCCGACGCCCTGGAAATGCTTTCTCGCTCGCTTCGGGCGGGGCAAAGTCTGGGCTTCGGTTTCAAAATGGTCGCAGAAGAGATGAGCCTGCCAATCGCAAAAGAGTTCGGCCGGGCGTTCGAAGAACAGAACTTGGGAATTCCCCTGGAAGAAACCCTCCAGTCGCTGACCAACCGAGTCCCCAACCTCGACCTGAAATTCTTCGCCACCGCCGTGGTCCTCCAACGTCAGACCGGCGGCGACCTCGCCGAAATCCTGGACAAAATCGGTGCGCTGATCCGGGACCGCTTCAGAATCTGGGGACAAGTCCAAGCCCTGACCGGTGAAGGACGCCTCTCGGGAGTGGTCCTGCTGGCCCTCCCATTTGTGTTGTTCATAGCCGTCTACCAGCTCAACCCCGACTATCTGATGGTGCTCTTCACCGACCCCATGGGCAAGAAGATGCTGGCCGTGGCGATCTTTATGCAGATCGTCGGGGCACTAGTGATTCGCAAGATCGTCAACATCAAGGTGTGATAGGTGAGCCGTGATTTTCGCAGCCGACCTGATCAAGTTTGAGACCCTCCTCCCCCTGGCCCTCTTCGGTACGTTTGCCGCGTTGGCCTGGTGGGCCTTGGAGTTGGTGGCCGCCGGAAAGCCCCGCGAGCTGGAACGACTCGACCAGCTCAAGAAGCCCCGCACCCGCCGAGGTGAATCGGAGGAAATGCTCTTCAAGAAGGCCGATACCGTCACCAAGGTCCTCGAAAAAGCCACTCCCGCCCTGGCCAAACCGCTCCAGCCAAAGGACGAGATGGCCCTGGGTAGGCTCAAGACAAGGCTGGCCAACGCCGGCTTCCGCGGCGAGGGAGCTGGAAGTATCTTCCTGGGCCTGAAGTTCGTGGGACTGGTCGCCGGATTGCTCCTGGGCGGCTCCGCGATCTTGGCCTTCAACGGGGTCAAGCAGAATAGCCTGATCGCCACCGTCGCCGTGGCCGGCCTCTTCTTCTACCTGCCCGACCTGGCCGTGGCGCTGATCGGCCGACGCCGCAAACAGGCCATCTTCCTGGCCCTGCCCGACGCCTTGGACCTGATGGTCGTCTGTGTCGAGGCCGGACTGGGACTCGACCAGGCCATGCGCAAGGTCTCCGAAGAGATGAAAAAGACCTACCGGATCCTGGCCGAAGAGTTTGCCCTCGCCAACTTCCAGCTCCAAATGGGCCGCGCCCGCGGAGAAGTCCTCCACGAACTCGGGCTCCGGACCGGCGTCTCCGATCTGAGAAGCCTCTCCGGAGTGCTCATCCAGGCCGACAAGTTCGGCTCCAGCATCGCCCAGGCCCTCCGCGTGCAAAGCGACTCCATGCGCACCCGACGACGCCAAATGGCCGAGGAAAAAGCGGCCAAAACCGCCGTCAAACTCATCTTCCCACTCGTCCTGTTCATCTTTCCCGGTATCTTCGTTATCCTCGTCGGACCGGCCGCCATCACCATGGTCCGCGAGATGTTCCCCATGATGCAGGGAAAATGATCCGATTCGACCGGTCGGCTCGCAGGGCCAAAACTTCTCGTAGGCCGGCTGTTGCTATCTGCCGATATACTTCAAGGCGTGGTACGGTGTCCGCGGATGTCCCAACCACCCTGTCAATTCCCCGCACGGGGGGTACAAGCCAATTAGGGGGGAAATCTGAAATGATGGCTCGGTTTGTTCAAGTCGCAGTCCTTGCAGCTATTAGCCTGGCATGGATCACGCCGGCCCGCGCCGGATGGATCTCCCGCACGATCGACGGCACCAAAGAGTTCGGCCGCAGCGTCGCCCGAGACACCAAACGCCGCAACTGCTGGCCTGAGCCGTTCCTACGGCCTGACCGGCACGCGGCCCGGGCACCCTTGGCCGTGATGGTCTCCAACGGCTGGCGCCGCCAAAACTTGCTGGCAGACCATCACTTTATCGAGCGGGGTGCCAAACTCACCGAGGCCGGCCGGATGAAGATCCGCTGGATCCTCACCGAGGCACCACAGCAACACCGCACAGTCTACGTCCAGAGGGCCGACGACCCCCAAGTCACCGCCGCACGAATCGACAACGTACAGCAGGTTGCCGCACAATTGGTCCCCGAAGGGGCCCTGCCTCTGGTGCTCGAAACCAGCATCCCCGTCCGGGGTTGGCCTGCGGCCAGGGCGGACATGATCGGCCGCAAATTCGAGGCATCCACCCCCGAACCGCGACTGCCGGAGACATCATCCGGCGGTGGCGAAACTGAGTGACCTGCCGCACCGGATGCGCCAGCCGAAAGACGCTTCGAAGCCCCCCTGCCGGTCCGTGACTTCCGGTAAGGAAGAAAAAGGGGTCGGGTCTGGGGTGTTCAGTTTGTAGCTGTTAGGGCAAGTTGGTT
>CAZUAM010000557.1:0-5074 GCA_964618095.1 uncultured Planctomycetaceae bacterium
TGAGACTGCAGTCGTCGTAATAGATTGCCGAAGTGCCTGAAGGTACCCAGAGGTCAATTGCACCGATCTCTGAAGTGTTCCACATGAAGGTGTCCAGAAGCGTGTCGTTGTAGAACATCCTGCTGAACTTCGTGTCGAGATCCACAACGAGCTTGACCGGAGCCCACGCGTCCCGCACCAGAGGCGCGACGCCCATCTCATTTCCGTCAACGGTTCCGGGGCCCAGCGCGAAGTCGAGCTCGCCGCCCCAGCTCTGCGGCGAGGGATGGCTGCTCATGAACTCGATGTACGATGTCGCGCTGGTCGAGGCGGACGGAGCGTAAGTCATTGCCTCGAACGTCCAGACCCCACCAGTGGCGCCGGAGAATTGCCAGACCACGTCGGTATCCGCCGCAGGGTCGTTCCCACCGACCCGGAGCGAGTGCAGACCGCTGTAGGCGAACGAATCGGAAACGAATCCATCGTCCGTTCCAGTACCTGCCCAACCCGTCCAATCACCCTGGCCGATGATGCCGGATCCGAGAGCGTAAGAATCGAAGTTGTCGAGGTACTGGCCCTCGGCCGGAGGTGCCGTAAAGGCGAGAATCGCCACTACGACCGGTAGTGCAAGCAACCTTCTCATCACATGCCTCCTTAGAATAAAAAAACAGTGTGAATTCGTTTTCCCCGAGGGGGAGTTGCCACGATGGGCGAAATTCGAGATCTACGCACTAACAACAAGTGGTGCGGATTACAGAACGATCCTGCACCCGGGACGAGTCAAGCGCTTTAATAGACGTGACCCATATTCCCCTCATAACGTATCAATTTACCACAACCGGCAGAATTTGCAAGCATTTGGGCCGCGGTTCGCAGGTGAATTCCCGGTTTTCTCCCCCCTATCTTCTCAAGTCCTTTTTTTGCAGGCAGTTACGCCACCAGCCGTGGCAGCGAAAAACTGCGTTTTCGACGGCAAAAACACGGTAAAAAAGGGGGGTGGCCGGCTGCAACCCGCGCGAATCTACAGGCTTTCCGGCCTTGGCGCAGATTATCCAGGTTATTCAAGACACTACCGCCAAAGAAGGTCTGACATCCTTTGCAGCAGCGGAACCCGTTATCCGGCCCGACGGTCCGCTTCGGCAACCCAAAGTGTCCCAGCAGGACATTCCCCGTGCGGAGCGTGGAAACGAGGAGACGCCGGACCAGTCACGAGCAGTTCAAAGTGGTGTTTGACGCAGTCCGAGGACTGATGGCACCGTCCGAGCCAAAGAAGAGGCGGCGAATTGGGTTCCACTAATGATGGTGGTCGGTGTCTGGAAGCTGCCGACGGTCGAGGCCGGCCGTGAGTTCACCATCACGCATAGCGTACGTCACTTTGCCGGGTTCGAACAGTTCGGCTTGCGTGTGGTGACGCCCAGTGAGTTTCTCGAAATCGTGGGAGGGATTCCATGAGCACGATCAGTCTGAGGCTTCCCGACTCGCTTCACCAGCAGCTTCGAGAGCTGGCCAGGCAGGAAGACGTTTCGATCAACCGGCTCATCACCACCGCGCCGGCGGAAAAGCCGTCGGCGCTGCTGACGGAGAAGCACCTTGCTGCTCGGGCGAAGCGTGGCGATCGCGAGAAGTTCGAGCAGGTCTTGTCCAGGGTTGCAGACGCACCGCCTGGAGAAGACGACGGGCTTTGAAGACGCCGTAGGATGGACCGGTGCGTTGCGCGAGGCTTGAAGCTCCCGGCATCTTCGAGCACCTTATTCGGGAGGTGGAATCGAAAACGCCTATCAAGAGCCTCGATCAGGCCGCAAACCTCTGGAAGCGGTAGGTCACGGTGGGGGAGGACGTGACCGGGCGGCTGGAGCGGATCTGTGGGGCGAGGGGCCAAATGACGGGTGCTGAGACTTGGCCCTTGAGTGCTGAATTTCAGCAGGTCACGTGGATCAGCAGGGCCTTGCGCCGCCGGGAGTTGTTGTAGGCCTCGACCGCCTTGGGAGTGCTGAGGACTTCGTACTGAATGGACCGCTCAGTCAGGTACCGCCGGGCTTGTTCGTTCACCTCCGCCAGGCCCGACATGCCGTTGCCGATGAACAGCACTTCCGGGTCGCCCTTGCAGACCTTTTCCAGCTCCTCGGGGCCGATGGTGTGCGAGCTGCCGTAGAGCTGCTTGGCCAGCTTTTTGTCGCGTTTTTTCAGCTTGCCGTCGGCGCGGATGTAGAGGTCGTGGGTGTAGGTCTTCCCGCCAACGGTGACCTGGCCGAAGCTTGTGCGGTCGATTTGTGGGTATTCTGAGTTCACGGCCCACTCCTGGTGGCACTGTTCGCGATAGCCCGCAGTGTGTGGTGTTTAGCGGGCGGGCGTGCCCGCCGTGGAGACGCCATCTCAACCTAGCTGTAATCGCCACGGCAGGCAAGCCCGCCCGCTAGACCTTAGAGACGGGGTCAACCCCCGTGGGGGCATTGAGCTGCTACCCGAAGCGGCCCCGGCGGCTGAGCGCGGCTAGACGTTTCCCATTGGGGCGGGACTGCCGGGCTGGGCACCTGCCGGGAGGGTCTTCAGCGGCGTGGGAAGCGGGCTGCCGATAAAGCCGGCAAGCTTCTTGGCACGGGCCGGATGCTGCAACGCGCGGACTGCCTTGGCCTCGATCTGCCGCACGCGCTCCCGGGTGACCGAGAAGATCTTGCCGACCTCTTCGAGCGTGTAGGCGTATCCGTCGGTCAGGCCGTATCGCAGTCGGAGGATCTCCCGCTCGCGATAGTCCAATGCCTGCAACACGTCGGCGATCCGCGACTTGAGCATTTCATGACTGATCCCGAACAGCGGGTCGTGCTCGCGGTGGTCTTCCAGGAACTCGCCGAAGTACGTGTCCTCGTGCTCGCCTACCGGCTGATCCAAGGAGAGAGGGTGACGGGTCATCCGCAACACGCAAGTGGCCTCGTCGACCGACATCCCGGCGGCCTCGGCCGTCTGTTCCACCGACGGTTCTACCCCGTTCTTTTGCAGCAGTTCTCGGGTGGCGTATCGGACCTTGCCCATGCTCTCGATCATGTGGACCGGCAGACGGATGGTGCGGCTCTGGTCGGCAATGGCGCGGGTAATTGCCTGGCGGATCCACCAGGTGGCGTAGGTCGAGAACTTGTAGCCCCGGTCGCACTCGAACTTGTCGACCGCACGCATCAAGCCCGTGTTCCCCTCTTGGATCAAGTCCAGGAAGCCCAGGCCACGGTTTCGATACCGCTTGGCGATGGAGACGACCAGGCGGAGGTTGCCGGCCGAGAGGCTCCGCTTGGCGGCTTCGTAACCTTTGAGCAAATGGGCGGTTCGGGCGACCCGGCGGCGAAGCGTAGCGGGACTCTCCAAGGTAATCCGCATCAGGTAACCCAGCTCGCTGCGGAGTTCGGCACGGCGGCCGGCAGCGCTGGCGTCCTGGGGTAGTTCGGCCAGGTCTTCGACTAGATCCTGCATCCGCTGGGAGATCTGCCTGAGTTTTTCCAACATCGGCTGCAATCGCCGAGTCCGCAGTCGCAACTCCTCGATCAGGCGAACCGCTTTGTTGCGCCTCCTGACCACCCGGCGCCAGGCCTGGCGGCGGAGCTTCTTCGGCTGGTGCTTATTGATGGCCACTGCGAAATCCCGCCTGTTCTCCCGGAGGAGATGCTCCAGGGTGCGGACGTTGGGAACCAGCAGCTTGATTAGCCGGCGCTTCTCGCGGAGGTTGATCACCGAGACTTCGATCGTGCGATCCAGCCGCAACTTGCCGTCGCGAATTTTCCGGAGCAGCTCCGTGGCCGCGTGCAGCACGTAGTCGGTGGCCAGCAGGCCGTGGCGGAACCGCCTCCGGCTCCGCTCGATCCGCTTGGCAGCCGAGACCTCCTCCCAGCGACTCAACAGCGGAATCTCCCCCATCTGCATCAGGTAGATCCGCACCGGGTCTTCGATCTGATCGTCCTCGCCGGTGTGCGCGATATCGTACTCGTCGTTCAGTTCGTGGCCGGGCCGAACCTCCTCCGCCGGGAGTTCCTGGGGGAGGTCCTCGTCGACCGCCGCAGTTCGGCCGCGGCGACCGGGCTTGGTGCGGACAGGTCGGCAGTTCGGCTTGCGACGGGCAGTTTTGCGGCGGGCGGCGACGCGGATGGTCTTCGGCAAGGTACGGTCCTCTAAAGCGCAAGGCACAACCGGCAGGGCCGGTCGGCGGACTGGAACAAGACACTGTGCGGAAAAGCACTTCGGGTGCCGAAACCCGTTGGGGTTGCCGCGAGATTACCTAACCTTTTTCTGGCAAACGACTTACAGCTCCAGTTGCACCCCGGCTCCGCCGCAACCGACGTGTTGCACGTTGCCTTGGCTCATCATCCGCAGCCTGCCGATGTCGCCTTTCTGAATCACCGATCCCGGCAACGCCCACCAAGCCCGACTCCCCGCCCTCTTGCATTGTCCGCCGGCCGTGCTATCCTGGCGGGCATATCCCCCTCACATGGGTCAGATTGCCGAAAACCCAACGTTTTCGCGTCCCGGTCGGCACAGCCTTCGGAGCCTATCCAATAGGGGGCCATCCCGATGGACAGCGTTGCCGGTCCGAATCCCGGGGAGTTGCTGCGCCTTGCCCGCAATGGCGAGGAGGATGCCCTGGGCCAACTCCTCGAAGGTTACCGCAGCTATATAACGCTCTTCTCCCGGCTCCAGGTGGACCGCCGGCCAGGGCAAGGTGAACCCTTCGGACCTGGTCCAGGAGACGTTCCTGGAGGCGCACCGTGCCTTCGGCGGATTCCGCGGGGCCAGCGAAGGAGAGGTCTTGCATTGGCTCCGCCGGATCCTGGCTACGCGGCTGGCCAAACTGGTCCGCCGCTTCTACGGCACCCAGGGGCGTGACGTGCGTCTGGAGCGCCAACTGGACGACGAACTCGATCAGTCGTCGCAGATGGCCAACTCCCTGGTGCTCTCGCAGCGTTCGCCCAGCGGAAAGGCGGCCCGCCGCGAGCAGGCCGTCTTGCTGGCCGATGCCCTGGAGCAGTTGCCGGCGGATTATCGCGAAGTGATCGTCCTGCGCCACTTAGCCCGGATTATTCAAGAATTCGGGAATTCTTGAGCCTCCAAGGGTATCTAA
>CAZUAM010000558.1:0-5055 GCA_964618095.1 uncultured Planctomycetaceae bacterium
AGAACAACCTGATCTTCGTATATCCCCTTGCGGAGGCCCCCCAGTCAACTCGAAGCTTGCAGGCGTTTCCCTTGGACTACGTGTCGGCTCTGGACGCGATGCCGGGTGTCCAGGGCTTGCTCTCCCCGACGGGGCAGGCGTTTTTGACCGAAAGCAGTCCGGAAGACAACCGCAGAATGCAGGACGTGATCGTGGTGGAGGACCTGCCGGACTATCTGTTCCGGGTCGAACAGTACGTAACCGAAATCGACCGCCCGCCCCGCCAGGTGTTGATCGAGGTCCACGTGCTGGAAGTCGAGTTGGAAGACGACAGAAGGCACGGAGTGAACTTTGACCACGTCATGAACATCATGGGCAACACCGCCAGGTTACAGCTAAGAGGGCTGGCAGATCCGCTGGCAGCCCAGGCGTTCTTTGCCAACGTGGACGGGGCGAATCTCGACGCCCTGATCGAATGTCTCAAGACCACCACCGATGCCAAGACCCTGGCCTCGCCAAAGGTGCTCGTTCTCAACGGGCAAAAGGCCCGCATTCAGATCGGTGAGCAACTGGGGTACCGGGTGATGACGGCCACCGAGACCACTTCGATGGAAGATATCAAGTTTCTGGAGCTCGGCGTGGTGCTGGACGTTACCCCGCACATTAGTCGAGACAACCAGGTCGTGCTCCGCGTCAAGCCAAAGGTGTCGGGCGGACAAATCAATTCGGAGACCCGTCTTCCCGAAGAGGAAACCACCGAGGTGGAAACCGACGTGCTGTTGATGGACGGCCAAGGAATGGTCATCGGGGGTTTGATTCAGGAAACCGACACCAACGTGCAGAGCAAGATCCCGCTGCTGGGAGACATCTGGCTGATTGGACGGCTGTTCCAGCGGCGAGAACTGACGAAAAGAAGAAATGAAATCATCATCACCTTGATCCCCCGCGTGCTCCCCTACCAGCCGGAGTACGAGCTGCAAGATCAGCTTGAAACCGCCCGGGCCGCAACTCCTCTACTCCACGGCCCGCTCTGTAGATACCCGCGGCCTTGGGAGCCCAGCTTGCCGGATACCGACTGGAGACTCCGCGACCTTCGTTGTCGGCCGGCCTGTCGGTAAGAACCTGTGCGAACGAGGCTTGAGAGTTGAGAGTTGAGGGTTGAGGGTTGAGGGTTTAAGAACCACGTACCCAAATGCTCAACCCTCAACTTTCCGCCGGCGCCGCAAAGTCTGAAGAACCGGCACGATCCGCAGCAGGCGACCGTCACGCGCGTTGGCGGCGCGTGAAGGTTTGGCACCTTCAGCGGCAGGGTCTCCCGCGAGTCGGGCGGCCTTCTACAGCGGCGGGGCGGTCGGGTCCTGAGGTCGGGTCCTCAGAAGTCTCCTGGCTGCCGATCCCGCCCCCACCACACGCCGGGTTTTCCAATTTGACTTGCCCCCACCCGTAAGCTAGACGTTTAATAACTTCTCGGTCGTAGGCGCGGGAAGTGTCGGGTCCGCGACCGCACTGTCGCGCTCGCGCTGGGGTAAGCCGAGAGTTGGCCGCGCGTTGTCCTCCTAGTGGGCTCCGCGACCAATTATATCGGACGCAAGAGACGGCAACGGCCGGACGTGTGGATGATCTGAGTTACTTTCCTGCTGGGGCCTTTTGATGGGAGATCGGACAATGAGCTTCAAACCTTTTCATGCTAACACGGGAAGCCGCAAGGGGTTCTCGCTGGTGGAGCTGGCCGTGGTGGTGATCATCATCGGCGTGCTGGCGGCCTTCGGAGTGCCGCGGATGCTCAAGAGCGTCGAGCGGTCCAAGGCGGCCGAGGCCTTCAAGTACCTGGCGGCGGTCCGGGCGGCCCAGGAACGCTATCAGGCCCGCGAAGGGACCTACGCGGCCGCATTGGCGGACCTCGACATGGAACAGTCCACCCCGAAGTACTACACGGTGGGCGCCATCGCTGCGGGGAGCACCACGTCGCTGGAAGACTCGTGGACGCTGTCGCTCACCCGGCTGGGGGCCTCGGCCGGCTACGGCGCGTACACGGTGACCTTCACCCAAGAGGGTTACGATACGGTCAACAGCACGATCAACGGGTTGCCGGAAATCAACCCGATGGGCAGTGGTGGTGGTGGCACGTAACCTTCCGCCAAGGTGGGTATGACATAACCGTCAGCGCAACCGAGGCGTTGCTCGGTATCCATCCCATCGGCGGTCGGATGGCGGCCGGCGTCGCGCACGAAATCTCCCTGATTGGCTCCACATGGGGCGGTCATCGGCTGGCCGCCCCAGTTTTCTCTCCGCAGAAGGAGAACGTACCGGAGAAGTCGAATTTCAGTAGTTCCAAGTTGCGGGAAAGGGTGGCTGGGGTCGAACGAAGTGAGCCCCCAGACCGGCCGATTTCCGGGGGCTCGCTGGCGCTCGACCCCGGCCACCCAGCCGAGCCCCAAACGGGTGAAACTCCCATGAAATCGCTGCTTGCAGGAATCGGGCTGCCTAGGGCAATCGGGTTGTACTTTGACCAGCGCGCGGTTCACCTCAGCCAGGTAGTGGCCACGCCGTTGGGCCCGGTCGAGGTCGCCCGTCACAGCCAAAACGCCGACCCCGACGAACTCGCCGCGGTGCTGGAGGGGCTGCTTACGCCCCTGCTGGGTCGGCGCGGATTGCGCCAGGTGCCGGTGGCCATCGGTCTGCCCGCCGGACGAACCTACTTCTCCACTCGGCCGATCCAGACCGCCGACAGCGACGTCTCGCCACACGTGCTGCTGCGCGAGGCGCTGCGATCGTCGAACGTCTCCGTCGACGAGATGGTCGTCGACGTGATCAAGTCCCAACCCGACAAGCGACTGGTGGCCAGCATCGTCTCCTGCGATCGAAAGTACCTGACCGGGCTGTTGGATTCGCTGGGGCAGTGTGGTATTCGTCCGCATCGCGCGGAGCCGGCGCCTTGTGCCCTGCTGCGGGCGGCGGCCGGCCGGCATCGGACCAGCCGCAACGCCAAGGTGCTGCTGCGGCTGGTCCTGGGCGAGAGGCAGGCGCTGGCCGTGCTGGCGGCCAACGGTTTGCCGCTGGTGTGGCGGTCCGTTAGTCTACGCCTTGGCGACGAAGCATCCGCCCTGCTCTCGGTGAGCCGTTCCTTGCAGACCATGAGCCGCCTTTGCGGGGTCGAATCGCCGCTGGACGGCGCGATGCTGCACGGCCGCCCCGATCTGGCGCGATTGCTGGACGTCGATTGGTTGCAGCAGGAGATGGGCGCCCCGGTCAAGTGGTTCGACGAACCCGCCCTGGACGACTCCCAGGTTGCGTTCGGCTTGGCCCTGGGGTGCCTGCGCGACAACCAAAGTGCCTTCGATCTCTCTCGGTCCCTCAAACCACGCGCCTCCTTCCGGGAGGTGTTCCCCTTCCGTGAGGCAATCCTCCAGGCCGCCCTGCTGGCGTGCATGGCGCTGGTGCTTGGCGGCCGATTCGGGAGCCTGGAGCGATCCTACCTGGCAGTCCGGGCCGAAAATGCGCGGCACCCCTGGATGGCCTCGCTGCAAACCCCCGAACTTGAGAAAGAAAAGAGCCAACTACAACAGCGGGTCGGGGCCGTTCAGCGGTTCCTCGACAGTCGCATCACCTGGACTTCCTACGGACGCGACCTGGCGGCATGTTTGCCGGCCAACGCGTTTCTGACTTCCTTCCAGGGCGTTTCTGAGCTGGGGTCCGGTGGGAAGAAGAAAAGAGCCGTAAAGCCGAAGAAATCGTTGGTCCTTCACTGCGCGGCGTCGATCCCTCAGGACGGCTCCATGCCGCAGGAGATTGACCGTTTTCTGGACACGCTCCGCGAGAACCCCATGCTCAAACGCGACTTCCCGGTGGTGGAGTTGGCCGGCCTGAAACAGTCTCGGCGGACGGGCGACGATACGGCGATCGCCTTCTTCACGGTGGTCTGCGCGCCCAAGTCAGGCAAGGGCACCCTAAAGTAGTCTCCTTGGGGCAAGTGCAATAGTAGAGTTGGCCAACCATGCCAATCCAAAGCGGCGATTACAGGGCCGAGCTCCGCGAGCTCCTGGAGCGGCTTCACAACCCTTTCCGGCTTCGGGTGTTGGTCACCGGGGTCATGTTATTGGTCGGCTATGCCGGAATCTACATGCCGCTCAGTGGCCGCATCGAAGAAACGACCCGCAAGCTGGACAACGAACACAAACGCCAGGCGCTGGCCAACGACGTCGACGGTCTGCGGGCGCAGGTGGAAAAGTTCCGGGCCCGGCTGCCCGACGACACGGACACCAACCAGTGGGTGCACTACGTGCTCGACGGCCTCCGCCAGTTTCCCCTGAAGCTCAACAGCATGGACTCCCGCGAACCGCAGCGGGTGGGCCCATACGAAGCCGTCGTGCTGGACATTCACGTCGAGGGGGAGTTCAGCGAGCTGGACTCGTTCTTGCACTGGCTGGAAACGAACCAACGGCTTTTCCGGGTGGACTCGGCGAAAATCGCGCCGGCACGCAACCAAAACGACAAATTGACAATGCAACTCAGTCTCCTAGGGCTAAAGGGCTGACATGTCTGGAACACTCGGCAAAATGGCGCCCGCCGCGATCGTCTTCGTGCTGGTGGGCTGGTGTTGTTGGCCGTACCTGGAAGGACCGCGGCCCGCCGCCGAAGTTCAGCAGGGCGGCAACCGACCGCGAATCACCGGCTCGCTGCTCTCGCCGACCATCGACCCGGCCCCCGACCGCAACCCCTTCCGGCCTCCGCGGGCCGACAAGGCGGCCCCGCCTGAGAGCAAGGAGCCCACGCCACCGCCCCCCGATCAGCAGGAAGCCCCGGCGGAAAAGGACGGCTCGGATATCTTCCGGGGCCTGGTGCTGGACGCCGTCTACATTCAGGGAGATCGGCGAGTGGCATTGATCAACGGCCAGGTCTGCGAGCAGGGGGAGCCGCTGGCAATCTCCGCCTCAACGACGGAACCTTGCACTGTTGCCGAAATCTCCGCGGACAAGGTGCTGCTCCTGCACCGGGGGCAAACCGTGGAGCTGAAGTACGCGTGCCTGACCTTCAGCACCGATCCGGCCGAGGCCGTGGAGCAGCGCCATGAATAGC
>CAZUAM010000559.1:0-894 GCA_964618095.1 uncultured Planctomycetaceae bacterium
AAACTAGGTACAAACCAACTTGCCCTAACAGCTACAAACTGAACACCCCAGACCCCACCTCAACTCCGACCCGACACATAATCCCTTGGCAACCGATGGATGATCTCGACCGGACCGGTAAAATGAGGCATTCCGCCGAGCATCATGAGTTCTCTGCCATGCCGTCCTACCCCCGGATCTTCCGGGTCCGACAGAAATTCGAGGCGCCCCGGGTCGACGACGTACCCGGCGAAGTGCATGCCCAGCTTGCGCGCCTGGAACTGGGCAGAAACGTGCGTCCCGGCCAAGACGTGGCGATCACCGCCGGGAGCCGGGGGATCGCCAACATCGCGGTGATCATCCGGGCAATCGTGTCACATCTTGAGGGTCTCGGTGCCCGGCCGTTTGTGGTCCCGGCCATGGGCAGCCACGGCGGCGGCACCGCCGAAGGGCAGCGGCAGGTCATCGAGTCGTACGGGATCACCGAAGAGTCCGTCGGCTGCCCGATCCGCGCCGGCATGGAAACCGTCGTCGTCTGCCCGACCCCCGAAGGATTCCCCGTCCACTTCGATCGCCACGCCTACCAGGCCGATCACGTGCTGGTGTGCAATCGGGTAAAGCCACACACTCTCTTTGTGGGCGACATCGAGAGTGGTCTGATGAAGATGATGCTCATCGGGCTGGGCAAGTGCGAGGGTGCGAAGATCTACCATCGGGCGATCCAGGACTACAGCTTCGCCCAGATCATCCGCAGCGTGGTCGGCCAACTGCTCCGGAAATGCCCAATCCTGGCCGGGCTGGCGATCGTCGAGAACGCCTACGACCAGACGGCGCGGCTCGAAGCGGTTCGGCCCGAAGAATTCGAGACGCGCGAGAAGGAGCTGCTCGAGCTCGCGCGAAAGTGGCTGCCGCGGC
>CAZUAM010000559.1:904-5010 GCA_964618095.1 uncultured Planctomycetaceae bacterium
TTCGGTACGTCGACGTCCTGTTGATCGACAGGATCGGCAAGGACATCAGCGGCGTGGGACTTGACAGCAACGTCGTAGGACGGAAGTCAAACGACCACAAGGCCGTGGAAAACGAGTTCCCCAAGGTCAAGCGAATTGCCCTCCGGGGCCTGACCCCGCAGACGCACGGCAACTCGATCGGCATGGGGCTGGCCGAGTTTTGCAAGACTCAGATACTGCGGGAGACCGACTTTCAGTCCGTGCGCCTCAACGCCCTGGTCTCCGGCCACGTCTCGGCCGGCATGCCGCCACTGGATTACGAGACCGACCGCAAGATGCTTGAAGCCGCGCTGAGCACGGTCGGCCTGGCCGAGCCGCACGAGGCCAAGCTCCTCTGGATCGCCAATACGCTGCATCTCTCCGACGTCGAGTGCTCGGCCGCCTATCTCGACGAAGCCCGCAAGCGCGACGACCTGGAGATCCTCACCGAGCTGCGCGAACTGCCCTTCGACGCGGCCGGTAACCTGCCGGATCTTGAGTGCTGAACACAGGCAAGCCAAGGGTCCGTCACGGCTAATCTGACGGGTGACTGACAATAGCCGCCCGCGCAACGCGTCGCGGTAGGGGGCAGGAACGGGCCGCAAGCGGCCCCGCTAAACGGCCCTTCGGACTATCTGGAAGCAACTTCAAACGGCGCCTCCGCTGCAAAGCTGAACGCTCGGCCGTCCAGCGTTACTTCGACGGCTTTGCCAGTCCGCCGGGCCTTGACCTCGATCGGCTTGCCGGGCTGCCGGCCGTCGCCGACCTCCAGCAGGTGGACCAGCGTCAGCCTGGCCTTCCCCTTGTAGCTGAAGCTCGCGCAGTGCGTCTTGACCGGCGTCGCAGTGACCACCGGCACCGATCCGCCCGGCAAGACCGGGCGGCAACGCAACCAACTCTTGGCGTTGGATGACCAGAGACTGCCGCCATCGAGCGCGGGTGCCTTGGGAAGTTGCAGGAGCCACTTCACCTCAGGCAGGTTTTTGCCGGGAGGCGCAAGCAGGTGATCGACAACCACCACTTTCCCGGGCCGAACGAAAAGCAACTGCCGCACACAGCTTCGGACCAGTTCGGCCGGATAGGCCTGGGCGAACTGGCCGGCGACCGCCGCCCACGCCCCCGCTTCCTTGTGGAACAGGACGTCGCCCGTCTCCAGCTTCCGCCCGCTGTGGAGATTCTGCTGGAAGTCTTCGACCGTTTTGAACCACTGGCCGCGTACGGGGCGCTGGGGCTGGCCGCCGATGAGCAACGTATTGTGGTGCTCGGTCTTCTGTTGCGGTCCGCGGATGCGCCGGTAGACGGGCGGATCGACGGCCAGCAGCCCGTTCCGGTAGATCACAAAGCTGCCCTGGTCGCGGTGGTGGTGGTCGCCGAAGTGGTCGGTGCAGGTGAAGGCAACGATGGTGGCGCCATCGTCCCATCCACTTCGTGCGATGAAGTGCCCGCTGTGCCGGTTGCCGGCCAGGAAGCTCAGCGGCGGCCGGCTCGGTCTGGTCTTTAGGTTCCGCGTGTAGAGCATGTAGAAGACGGCGGTTTCTCCGTAGAACCTCCCCAGGCCGCGCGGGCCGTCGGCCAGCCAACGGCTGAAGTAGGCGCCGTGCGGCGACTGGGTCGCCCAGGTCACCGCGTCGATCACCCCGGCCATCTCGTAGGTCACGCCGCCGTTGGGCCCCGACTGCAAGTCGCCCCAGGGGATGTAGCGCATGTTCGGCAAGGTGCTGTGGATCAGGTTCTCGAAGTGGCGGTTGAGCCAGTCGTCATGGTCTTTGTTCACCGCAGCGACGAGGTCCACATCGAACGCGCTTTGGGCCCCCAGCAGTGTCAGCACGCCCGGACTAAGGACGTACAGCGCCCAGTACCCCATCGGCTCACTCGGCAGGCCGTCGAGATACTCCCAGGCGGGATACAGCCCGGTGTTGAAGCGCTGGCGGATCTGCTCCAGCAGCCGGTCGGCCTGGTCGTCTTCGCCGGCGGTGGCCAGGGCCCAAATCGCCGCCCCGCCGGCCGACATCCAGATGTAGTTGTGGAACATGTGGTCGTCGGCCACCCGGATCCCCTGTTGGGCAAGCGGGATGATCCCGGCGCGGACTTCTGCCTTGATCTGCTTCGTAAAACCCTCGTAGTTGTAGAGCCAGTCGTAGGCCAGCCCGAACTCCAACAGTCGGAAGTAGATGTGGAAGGTATCGACCCGGCCGGGATACTTGTACTGGCGCATCCTTGCGATCGCCCGGTCGGCCGCGGCCTTCTCGCCGGTCAGCAGGTAGACCATCGCCTGGGCCGCCGCGTTGCTGTTTCCCCGGAGCTGGGCCAGCAATTGGTTGAAGTCGGCGTCGCGCGGAACGGCCTTCAACTGGGCCAGCGAGATGGCCCGGGGTGTGGCGCCGGGGCGCAACAGCACGCGCGGCCGATCGGTCTTGATCCTCGCCACCGGCGGAATAAGCTCGGCCCCGAACACCGTGCCCGATGCGATCACCAGCAGAGATAGCACGCTCGGCGCCGTTTTCAGTTCCCTGTGCATCGCGTTTCTCCTTCTGTCTCAAGTGCGGTTCCCCGAAGACTCATTAAGGCGGCCACCGGCAAGCCGGGACCATCTACAGCCGTCCCCGGTCCGAAGAGGGTGTGGGACTGGGCAAAGCCCCGCGTATCGTCGCAGGTCCCACTCGACCGAAGGCAGCTCACTAACGTCCCGTAATTCGGTCGTATTCTGGGACATACGAGAACGCTCGACGTGGCGGGCCGCATTACGTAAGAAAGCCCAAGAACGTCCTGTCGATGATTCCTTGCGAAGCTAAGCAACTGTCGCAAAACTGGTACTCAGCACAGCCGCCCTCGATGTTGTAGCGGCAATCGAACCGTTTGCAGGCAGGCGACTCTGCGGCGGAAACACTACAGAGAGATGGTCTCCATTCCACCGCGGTGACCAAGGTGAGCTTCTTCGTAAAGACTCTCTGGCATCCGTCACACGGGCTAAGCATGCGCAACTCGAGTACTGCTACATAAGGCATACCAACATCAGGTGCAAGTCTAGCAGCTAGTTCGAGGCGGTTCAAGTCCCTGCGGCTGCGTGATGCTCCGCCCAACGATGGCGTCTCAGAATACTTTGGATAGATCGGGCGCCAGGACGGCGGCTCGGGCCGGAACGCTCAGGCCAGCCCAATTCCGACAAAACGTATGGAGTAGTTGGGTCACATCGCCCCTTGCTCGGCCCGCCGCCCGGGGGTCTTCAGGCGTTCGTCGCGGCACCAGCCTCACGTGCCGAATTGCGGTGATTCTGTCGGAACTGCGCGAAACGGTCAGCATACTTAATCATACCCAAACCCATGCTCCTGTTGCAGCAGCCGCAGTTGGCCTGAAGCCAGTGATATGCCGATGGTCTTGCCTTTGCGGAGGTCGATTTGTTCTGAGATGTCGACGCTTTGCGACGGGCACTGGAGACGCAGCGTGGTCGGGTTGGCTCTGGCCTCGGCCGAAAAGCTGTCGGCGAATCCGAGCACGGGATTGGTAGTCGGCGTCCCCCGGTAGACGGCACTGTTGTCTACGGACACGATGACCTCCACGCCGGTGAATCCGTCCTGCAGGTCGACGCTAAACACGTTGGCTGGGTTGACCAAGGGTGGGGCAGCGCGGGGGCGCGATTCTTCGCGCCGATCGCAGCAAGCCCCAGCGACGAGGAGGATCAGCGCCGCCAAGGGCGCGATCGCTCGCCCGCGCTTGCGAGACGGCCCGTCATTCTGTTTTGCCCGCCGGTCAACGCCGTATGTTCTCGCCGTCATCGGTGCCAGTGCTCCCTGACCTGAACTCGCATAGGACCGAGAGGTAAGACGCTGAAGAGTAACGCGGAGTTCCACAGTTTTCGCCTGGGACCCGCAGCCGCACGCTTGGGGATCTGCGGGTTTATGCGAAGCGGAGCAGGGACTTGCACTGTGTCCGTATTTGGAAAACCCCAGTATCGTTCCTGTCGTCGGAATACGACTGGCCGCCGGCTGCGGGGGCGGTTAGCCATCGGCCGCGCCGCCACTGGAGCCGGAATCGCGGCATGGTTCAAATCAGGGTAACAACTTCAGTCGGCCGAAGTCGCTAGACCCATG
>CAZUAM010000560.1:0-4994 GCA_964618095.1 uncultured Planctomycetaceae bacterium
AGAGCGGGAGACGGGATTCGAACCCGCGACGTCCAGCTTGGGAAGCTAGCACTCTGCCACTGAGTTACTCCCGCTGCTACCCTTAAATGTAAACCAAGCCGGCAGAAGAATGCAAGCGGGTTTCACTCTCCTGGTCAGACGGAGTTGGAGACGGGGGTGCCGGGGAGTCGCCACCGAGGCATGTCGTGACTCGCGTGAATTCCTCTGCCCTGCCTATCCAACAAGCCGGCGATTCGGCCTCGGGCAGGGCGGTCGTGAAGGTCCGTGAGAACGAGAAGTAGGCCGCGAGTTCTCCAGCGGCCCTGCCGTCCGCAGATGTCTGCCTCAATCGCGCATCGGACGGAACCGGGCGAAGTCGAGGAACTGTTGCAGGATACGCTCGCTGTGTGGCAGGGGTTCGGGGGCCTCGGCACGTGGGCTGCCCGCTACCTGACAGTACACGTCCACGAGCCGTTGGCCGCTGGCCAGCAGGGAGTAGTATTGCCGGATGCACCGGGCGTTCGCTTCGATCACCTCGGAGACCTCCCCACTCCGGATCGAAAGTGCCTGCTGAATCCAGCCGTTGGATTGCAGGACGCGGCAGCGGTCCTGGTCACTGCGGCAGACGATCCGCAGCACTTGCTGCTGAAGCGTTTCGTCCAGGTCGCCGAAATCGACCAGCCCGTCCTCCGTCCTGGCATCCAACAGCCCGTCCAAACCATCCGGCTCCCCGCGGCCGTATGATTCCAGGGTCCGGCAATATGCCTCGAAGATCGTTCGGCGAAAGGTGTTGATGCCAACCCATTCGACGGGGACGCGAAGTTGGGGGCGGAGCCAATCCAGCCGGATCCCCAGCTTGGTGAAATCGCAAGTAATCTCGGGCAGGTCACGTCCGAGCAGCGGCCGGCCGGCCAGCCACGATTCGAGAAAGACCATGCCGAACCCTTCGGCCAGGCTGGTGGTGCAGATCAGGTCGGAGGCGGTCAGGTTTTCGGCGAAGCTGAGCGCCCCGGGCACGCCCAGCTCGAACCGGCAGGGCAACCCAAGCTCGGCGGCCAGTTGCTTCCAGCTTTGATAGATCGGAACCTCGGCCGGATTCAAGGGCGGCAAGGTCAGCCCCACCACCGTATCGGGCGGGGCCAAAGCCGAATAGAGTAGGGCCTCGCCGACGTTCTTGCGGCGGATGCAGCGGACCGGGTAGAGGACCAGCCGCTGGTGCTCGGCGATGCCAAACTGCTGGGCGAGTCGGTGTCGGACCTGTGGGGCGGGCGGCAGATGGTCCATTTCCGGGACCGGGTTGGGCAGCCAATGAAGCCTCTCTGTGGCGGCACCCGCAGAGCGCAGAATCTCGTGATCGCGGCCGTTGATCAGCGCGTAGTGGATGTGCGGTGCTTGCGGGTAGAGGATCGCGGCCAGATCGGGCGTTGTGGCCGGTCTCCCGACCGAGCCACGTACTGCCGGCGGGGTCAGAGACCCGCGCCGAACTTCCGGCCCACGCCGAACTGCGAAAGCGTCGCCAAGCCGGCGGTAGTTGGCCGGCCGAAAGTCCTCGGGGAAATCGTGGATTTGCAGCAGAAGCGGATACCCGGCGCTGCCCAACTGCATCAGGCAGGCCGGCAACGACACGTTTTTTCCCAGGGCGTGATTGTGCACGTGCAGCACGGTCTCTTGTGGCGCGAAACCGATTTGCCCAAGCAGCTTGCTCAACTGATCGGCGAGGGCGGTCGATCGCCCGAGGTCGGCGTTTTCGCGCTCTTGGTCATAATCCAGTCCGGAGACCTCATACAGGCTGAGCTGGACGGCCGCCAACCTTGCGGGCAGATCCGGGTTCCATCCTTCCCGCCGCCCCCCATACAGCAGTGCCACCCGCCAGGGATCGGCTGGCTCCAGCACGGCGTCGAGCGCCGCAAGCTGGTTTTCGATCACCCGCGTCACACCGCCGCGGTTCAGGTGATAGTGGAGGATGGCCAGGTTCATGTTCCAGCTTTCAGCGGTCAGCTTTCAGCAATCAGTGATCAGCGATCAGCTATCAGGCCTCCCGAGAGCTGGAATTCCCGAGCAAAAAACTTCGCCGACTCTTTTGCCTTCTGCCTTGTCGATGGAAAATAGTTCTGCCTCCTTTGTCGTGTCAAAATACCGCCTGACCCCCAAATAACCCCCCCCAGGATGTCGCAGATCGTGGCGGATGTGTGGGCTTTGCCTCTCATGCATATGCCGGAGCTTGTTGACAAATCAAAACGGAATATCATCGTGAACCTCGCTGGGTATCGGAGCTGGCGGTGTGCCGAATGCCTTGCTTCTTCTTCATCGAGAGTCTCCTTGCCCTATCGGGCTCTGGATACTCTGATACCACATGGATCAAGTCTTGGGGAGCACTCCAGGAGCATTCATCGTAGTCATCGCATTGCTTCGGCACCTTGAATTCGAGATTATCGTATTCCATCGCCTTGACTGCTCCTATAGTGATCTGTTTTGTGGACCCCAACAGTGATTAGCCCGACCTGCCTATCCGTCGGCCTTGAAGGGTGATAGCGTGACCGTGCGGGTCGGCCTAGCGCTTTCGGCCAGCGCCTGCCATTTTCCGGCGCAACCGCGTGCCTGTCAACACGTTTGGGGAGAATCTGTCCCCCGGTTCTCAGCCGTGATATGCCGAGTGGGAATCGCTCAGCCCATGGTCACGCGATTAGGCTGACCGGCGCACTCGGCCTAGCGCGGCAGAACGGGAAAACGCCAGCCGACCGGGCCGTCCCAACGTTTGCAGAGGGCCCTTGTGCAACTGGGCCGGGGCCGACTATTACCGTCGCACCGATACCGTCTTGGAACGCAGCAGCTCGGGTGCCTCGTTTTCCAAGGTATCCAGGCCGGTAGCAAACTGAAGCTCGTTCATGGTACGTTCGGTTTCGAGCATGCTGGAGGCCACGTCGTCCACCTGGCTGCTGATGAAGTCGGGCTCCTGGCGGTTGACGGCCATTTCGCTTAAGGAGCGGATCTTGTTCTCCAGCCGGTCGATCTCCAGCTCGACGAGCTGATGGTTATTACGGGCCTTGTCCAGGTTGGCCAGGCGGGTGCGGCTGGTTTCCAGATTATCCTCCAGGGCCCTGCGGACTCGTTTCCACCGCGGGCTGTCTTTGGCGGGTGGAAGCTTCTCGATTTGCTGCTCCAGCCTTTGGATGTCGTTCTGAATTCGACTTTCACTGGTTTTCTCCAAGAATCGCGAGAGGGCAAACTGGGTGTAGAGCAGCCGCAGATGAATCCACAACAGGCGATCCAGTCCGGCCTCCTGGAACTGCTCCAACGGCAACTCCGAACTGCCCATGCCCGGCCGCTTCAATTCCGTGGCAATCTGGCTAAGCTCCCGACAGCGGGCCCGCAACGACTCGAACCGGTCGAGCAGATCTCGCGGCAGGCAACGGGTGATGTGTTCCAGGGTGCGTTGGCGGGTGCGGAGGCCTTTGGCCCGTTGCTGCTTGGCCTGCTGGGCGTCGACGTATTTCTGGAATTTGGGATGAGTTCCCAGCAAGCCCAGGAAGGCGGCTTCAGCGGCGAAGACCAGCGGCAGTGCGACGTCTGCTCGGCCGCAGAGCAGGGCCAAGCCGGCGCCGCCCAGAAAGGCCAGCAGATTCCACCGGTTGAGAAAGGCCGCTTTGAGGTATTTGCCGAGGTGCACGGGAACGCTCTACGGTGAAAACCTTTCGGAAGAACTTCCCTATTCTACTCTTGACTGCCCTGCTTTTCCAGTTGGTTAATCAGGTCCCGGATGTAGTTCACCGTTTCCTGGAAACGTGGTTCGCGCTGCATCTCTCTGGCGGGGCGATCGGGGGGCTGGACTTCCAGCTCGCGCAGAACCGTACCCGGGCACCCTCCCATCACGTACACCCGATCGCCCAGGAAGACGGCCTCGCCGATCGAGTGGGTGACGAAAAACACGGTGGCCTCAACTTCCCGCCACAGGGAGACCAACAAGTCCTGCATGTCCATTCTGGTTTGCGGGTCGAGCGCGCCGAAGGGTTCGTCCATCAGGATAATCCGCGGTCGCAGGATCAAGGTCCGCGCGATGGCCACCCGTTGCCGCATCCCGCCGGAGAGCTCGTGGGGATACTTGTGCTGGTCGGCATCGACGTTCAGGCCCACGTGCTCGATCCACTGGCGGCCGATCTCGAATCGCCGGCGGCGAGCCACACCCTGACATTCCAGTCCGAAGGTGATGTTCTCCAGCACGGTGCGATGGTCGAAGCTGGTATAATCCTGGAAGACCATTCCGCGATCCGCCCCGGGTGCGGTGACGGGTCGATTGAGGACGAGCACCTCGCCGGCGGTGGGCGGGTGTTGCGGGCTCAGGCCGGCGATCAATCGCAAGATGGTGCTCTTGCCGCACCCGCTGGGCCCGAGAACGCCGATGAACTCGCCCTTGTCCGGCAGATCCGCAACGGCGAAAGTCACGTCCTGAATCGCGGTGAAGGCATTCGGCTGCCCGACGTTGTAGGTCTTGGTGACGCTGCGAAACTCGACGACGTGCGCAGCAGAAGGCTGCTGGAGGTCGCGGGCAAGGTCTACGACCTCGCCAATGCCGACTGGTGTGGGCCGGCCGGGCGGTTGCGAGTCTCGGAAGTCGGCTGGTTCCTGGCCCATGGATCGCTACCCCGACGTGTTGCGGGGGTCGGACGTGGTCGGTTCTTCTTCAGGGTTGGAGGGGGCGTTCTCAGCCGGCTTGAAGAAGAAGGCCTTGAGGCCTTCCCAGCAGCCGCGGACCACCGCAAAAAACAAGAATCTGAGATCCTCCCAGGCTCGCAAGACCGCCCGTACGCACCAGTGAAGAATCCCGTTGCTCTGGTACTTGTAGGGAAACAACTCGCGTTGGATCCAGAACAACAGCCGATCGATGGCCAGGGCCACCAGCGGGATGATCATCAGCACCAGGAGGATGTGGGTTTGGTAGCCGCGGCGCTGCGAGGTGTGTCGCGCGAGATAGCAGCCTGAGCCACTACTATCGTATCCTCTCCGATTATCACATTGTG
>CAZUAM010000561.1:0-4983 GCA_964618095.1 uncultured Planctomycetaceae bacterium
GCCTGCGGCTGACCACCAGCCACCCACTCAACTGCCAGGAAAACTTGCCACACACTCCTGCTACCGGTGCTCGCCGCGGTGGGCGGCATGGTGTAGAATACCGGCATGTGTGGACGCTTTACGCTCCGAGCCCCGGCCAGTGTGGTGGCCGAGCAGTTTGCGCTGTTCGAGGTGCCGCCGTTTACGCCGCGCTTCAATATTGCACCCTCGCAGCCGGTGCCCGTCGTGCGCCTCGCACCCCAGCAACCCGAGCCGCAGCGCGAATTGGTCTGGCTCCGCTGGGGCCTGATCCCCAGTTGGGCCAAGGACCCGGCGATCGGCAACCGGATGATCAACGCCCGGGCGGAGACCGCGGCCGAGAAGCCGGCGTATCGGGCGGCGCTCAGGCGGCGGCGATGCCTGGTGGCGGCCGACGGGTTCTACGAGTGGCAGCGGACCGGCAAACGCAAGCAGCCGTACTTCATCCGCATGCGCAACGACCGCCCCTTCGCGTTGGCCGGCCTGTGGGAAGCGTGGGAAGGTCCGGACTCTTCGCAGATCGAGTCGTGCACGCTGCTGACGACCGAGCCGAACGAGCTGCTGCGGCCGATCCACGATCGCATGCCGGTGATTCTGGCTGCCGACGACTACCAGCGGTGGCTCGATCCGGCCACCGAAGAGCCCGGGCAGCTTACGCCGCTGTTGCGCCCGTATCCCGGCGGGGAGATGGTGGCCGGGCCGGTCAGCACCTTCGTCAACAGCCCGGCAAACGAGGGCCCGAAGTGCATCGAGCCGGAGCCGGGTTTGTTTTCGTAAGCAGCGTTGGGGATGCGGCGTGTTTGGCCTGTGGTCGGCTCCGCCGCCACAACGGCGGACAGGCCTGTCGGTCAAGTTATAAGTGGGCGGTTGACAGCCGGCCGGCATTGCCTCAGATTAGATTAGATTAGAGATTGCAGGGATTCCGGCGACTGGCAACGAGGCCGAAAGGCCCCCGGGTTGCGTCCCGGGGGATCCCGTCCACGCAGTGGGCGGGCTTCTGGAGCGCTTTCTCGGGCGTCCCATTCCCGGAGACCCTCTATCGAGTGGTTCCCGTGGGGTTAGCTCCTTCGGACAGTCCCGCAGGGTGGTGCCGATTGGGAATCGCCGGCAAACGGACGTATCGAAAACAGGCTGCTGGCCGCCGGGCAGGCACGGAGACCGTTTATGGCCACGATCACCACCAACTCACCGCCGCCGACTGCCCCTGAGACGGCTGCCGCCGGTCACCGATTGGACAGCATCTTCAGCCCCAAGGGCGTGGCCGTGGTGGGCGTGACACCCACCCCCGGTACGGTCCCCTATGACATCTTCTACAACATCCTCTCCACCGGCTACCGGGGAACCGTGTACCCGGTGGCCCCGGGCAAACGGAGCATCTGTGCGGTTCGGGCCTATCGCTACGTGGTCGACGTCGAGGACGAGCTCGACCTGGCGGTGATCGTCTTTCCCGCCAATGTCGTTGATCGTGCCCTGCGGCAGTGTGGGCAAAAGGGCGTCAAGTCGGTGATCGTGATCTCGGCCGGCTTCCGCGAGGTCGGGCCCAAGGGCACTGAACGTGAAGAGCATCTGAAGGAGATCTGCGCGGAATACGGCATTTCTATGGTCGGGCCGAACTGCCTGGGGGTGATCAATACCGATCCGGCCGTGCGGTTGAACGCCTCCTTCGCGCGAAAAATGCCCGATGCCGGGCGAATCGCCTTCCTCAGCCAGTCCGGCGCATTATGCACGGCCGTACTGGATTATGCCCGCGACAAGGGCATCGGGTTCTCCAAGTTCGTCAGCTTCGGCAACAAGGCGGGGGTGACGGAGATCGAGCTGTTCGACTATCTCCACCAGGACGATCAGACCGACGTGATCCTGCTCTACCTGGAGGAGCTGCGAGACGGCCGGGGGCTGATCGAGGCCGCGCAGCGAATTACCCGAGGAAAGCGCGCCAAGCCCATCCTGGCCATCAAGTCCGGTCGCACGCCGCAGGGCGCCGATGCGGCGGCCAGCCACACCGGCTCGCTGGCCGGCGAAGACGCAGTCTGCGACGCCGTGTTCCGCGAGGCGGGAATCATCCGCCTGGGGAGCATCGAAGAACTCTTCGACACGGCGACCCTCTACGCCTATCAGCCCATGCCCGCCGGAGACCGGTTGGCCATCGTCACCAATGCCGGTGGTCCGGGCGTGATGGCCACCGATCAAGCAGTTGCGGCCGGGTTGTCGATCCCCCGATTTGCCGCATCGACCACGGCCGCGCTGAGGGCGTCGCTGCCCGCGGCGGCCAACCTGAATAACCCCGTCGACGTGATCGGCGATGCCCGGGCCGACCGCTACACCGCCGCTCTGGAAGCCGTGCTCGACGACCCCAACGTGGACCAGACCCTGGTGATCCTCACCCCCCAGTCGATGACCGATATCGACTCGATTGCCCGGGGCATCTGCCGGATTCACGAAAAGGCCGCCAAGCCGATCGCCTGCTCGTTCATGGGTGCGGCGGACGTGCACTCGGGCGTGCATCTGCTCCAGGATGCCCACATCCCCCACTACATCATGCCGGAATGGGCCTGCGACGCCATGGCCAACGTGCAGCGGATTCGGCAGTGGCGCCGGCAACCGATCGAGCAACCCGAGCCGCTTCCGGTCGATCAGGCGGCCGCGCGGACAATCATCGACCAGGCAGAGGCCGGCTACCTGGACGAGGATCGGGCGCTGGCCGTATTGTCGGCCTACGGGCTGCCGGTTCCGCCGCACCAATTGTGTGCCACCGCCGAGGAAGCGGTGACCTTTGCCCGATATATCGGGTACCCCGTGGTGCTCCGCGTGGTCAGCCCGCTGGTGATTCACAAGACGGAGGTCAAGGGGGTGGCCTTGAACCTGGTGAACGCCTACGCCGTGCGCAGGGCATTCAAGCGGATGCACCGTCACCTGGCCGCCGCGCTGCCGGAGGCGGAGATTCGCGGCGTGCTGGTCCGCGGAATGATCCCCGGCGGCCACGAACTCATCCTGGGAGCCAAGCGCGATCCCACCTTCGGCCCCACGCTGATGTTCGGCCTGGGGGGGATCCACGTGGAGTTGTTCGAGGACGTGACCTTCGGCTTGGCGCCGATCGACCGGGCGACCGCCGCCCGGATGCTGCGACAAGTCAAGGCGTACCGGCTGCTGGAAGGCGTCCGCGGCGCCGCCCCTGCCGACATCCAGGAAATCCAGCAGTGCCTGGTGCGAGTGGGCCAGTTAGTCTGTGACTTTGACCGAATCTCGGAATTGGACGTCAATCCCTTGATCGTCGGGCCCGCCGAAGTGGGCAACGCCGTGGCCGACGTGCGAATCCGGTTGACCGAATAGTGGTCTGTCGCCTCCAATTTCAGGAGTAATTGACGATAGCCGCGACGCAACGCGTGGCGGTATGGACCGGGGAAAAGGATGCCATCGAATGACTCCTGCGAGAATTTCCCGCGACGCGTTGCGTCCCGGCTACTAGCACCAAACGGTTTTCGGGCCGAGTTGCGTTAACTTTGAGATCTCACACTCCTCGTTCCCACGCTCTGCGTGGGAACGGGTCACCACGACGCTCCGCGTCGCAAATCAGGACGCAGAGCGTCGGAACGAGAAAATTTCCCGCGACGCGTTGCGTCCCGGCTACTAGTCATTTTTTTCTGCGACAGACCACTAAAATGAAACAGCCGGGTGTGGGAAAAGAATCGTGCAGGCAGTTCGTCCGACATTCTGCGGAGAAAACGATATGGATCGAAACGAAGTACAACAACGTGTAAACAAGGTGGTCCGCCAAGTGCTGGGCGTCGACGAGGAGATGATTCAGCCGGAGAGCCACTTCGTATTCGACCTGGGTGCCGAGAGCACGCAGTCGGTCGAACTGGTCGCCGCCTTCGAGGCGGAGTTCGACATCGAGATGGACGAAGATGCGGCCCTGGCGGTGGAGACCGTCGGCGGAGCGGTGGATTTCGTCGCCAGGTGCCTTGACTAGACGGAATTGCATGATTCCGGGAGTTTCCGAGTGTTTAGGCCCGGCGGCCACGCCGGGGCCGGCCGGCGCGCAGCCGCGGCTGAACCGTTCGCTCTGAGAATCGTGTAACGCTGTTCAGATTGCCCAGCAGCCTGAGGCCGTAAAACCGGCAAAGCCGGTGTTCGTCTACTGGTCGGTAATCGACGGGTGTGGGTGTCTCAGGTGAGCAGGGACCAGTAGGCGTAGTCGGCACCACCCTCTGGTGGTTGGCGGGTTGACACCTGACCGGGCAGACGGGATATTCAGCGGTTCTCCCACGACCAATTTTTCTGCCCGTAGTTCCAGACGTGAGGCGAACCTATGGAAATCATCGTCAAAGATTCACCAGAAGAAATGACCCAGGCCGCCGCCCGAGTGGTCGCCCGGACCCTAAATGCCAAACCCAACGCGGTCCTCGGACTGGCCACCGGTTCCACTCCCCTGGGGCTGTACGAGGAGTTGGTGCGGATGCACCGGGAGCAAGGGCTCGACTT
This sequence comes from uncultured Planctomycetaceae bacterium, assembly GCA_964618095.1. Taxonomy (GTDB): domain Bacteria; phylum Planctomycetota; class Planctomycetia; order Pirellulales; family Thermoguttaceae; genus CAZUAM01. Next base: position 4,498 of record CAZUAM010000561.1, read on the forward strand.
TTCCCAAGTCACCACTTTCAATCTCGACGAGTACGTGGGCCTCACGCAGAGCCATCCGCAGAGCTACCACTACTTCATGCACGAGAACCTGTTCAAGCACATTAACATTCCCAAGCAGAACATTTACATCCCCTCGGGCACAACGGACAACTACGAGGCGTTCTGCAAGTGGTACGAACAGCGGATCGTGGAGTGTGGCGGGATCGATCTGCAAATCCTGGGCATCGGCACCGACGGCCATATCGGCTTCAACGAACCGACCAGCTCGCTGGGCTCGCGCACCCGGATCAAAACCCTCGCCAGGCAAACCATCGAAGACAACGCCCGCTTCTTCGACTCCCCCGACGAGGTCCCGGTCTACGCGATCACCATGGGCGTGGGCACAATCCTCGAGGCCCACAAAATCGTCTTGCTGGCCCATGGCAAGGAGAAGGCCGCGGCCGTGGCCGAGGACGACCCCGCAAAGGTCCAGGCCATCGCCAAGCG
>CAZUAM010000562.1:0-4983 GCA_964618095.1 uncultured Planctomycetaceae bacterium
CCAACTCACCAAAACGCCATGAATTCACCCACAGATTCTGGCGAAGACCCGAAAAAGGAGGGCACCTTCGAGACTACCCAACTTGTTGTGATGGTGGTGAAAGCTGAAGCGTTTACGGCCAGTATCCCAAGCCACTTCTCTCAAGCAGATCCTGTCGCTGCCTCATCCCGACGGGTACGTTCCGGACACACCAGTTGCGGTAGTGCAAGACGTCATGGCGTCTTCCCGCGACGCCGCTTCGTTTCGTGGATCTCAGCGCGGGCGTCTTGGCAATCCCTGGTGAACCGTCTGAAGAATTGCCCAATCTCCTTCCGTAGCACCACATGAAGATTCCCGCGCTGTAGCGCGTACCGTGGAACGAAGCCTATCTGCTTCGCGTGTTGCCACACGTCGACCACTTGGGAACCGGAAGTACGGCATTCCAGCTGCGCAGAGGCTACGATCCTAACATGTCCCTCGACGTTGTCCGCCTTGAGCTTGATGTGCATAACGGCCGCATCACTCTCAGTGACTTTCAGACCGATGCGTTTTGCGGCCTCCTCTGCTTGTCGTTCCACCATCAGATTGAACTTGCTCCGAGGGTGAGAATCAAAAGACTCCAGACGGCAGGAGAACTCTGTCAGGCCCGCCAACAGCCGCTCTCGGACGGCCGTTTTCGCTTCAGCCGCCTTGTTGGACCCGGGCTTCCCGGGGGGTCGTTTGGGGCTCTGCTGCCGCTTTTGAGCTTCCTTTGTCGTCTCGGACGACGGTCGACTCGTGGCGGCACCACCTTTATCAGGCATATCGGCTGGGGCCGCATCAACGGTTTCTTCGACCGGGTCGGGGCTCCCCAGGCGGTGTTCCGGGAGCTGCGTCCCGTTCGAGGGTGCTGGGCTCCTCGGGACCCCCGCGCCCTTGATTGCTGGGGCCTGCGGCAACTCAGCGGAAGGGCCCGGGCCTTGTTCCACACCAGGCGGCGCCGGCACCGAGGGCTCGTCCATGCGGGACTGGACCTGATCGGCACCCGTCGACAGCCAGACGTACAGCATGGCCACAATCAATACCACGACCACCAGCACGGCAACTCCGATCCAGAACCATGCCGAATCCAGAAGAACTGTCACAACGCTTCTGGGCTCCGCTTTCTCGTGAGCTCGCCCAAACAACGACCCCTGCCGAGTGATCGGCGCCGTCAAGGATCCCCCTTCGGTCGACGGTCCAGTCAGGCCGTTCTCGGGAAGTGCCGCCATCAAGCCATTCTCTAACTCGGGCAGCTCAGGGAGTTCCTCCAGCAGATGCGCCACACTGACGCCCTCGGGGCCCTTGTGTGCCGAGCTGCTTGACGACATCGAGGGCGCATCGACATCCGCTGCGGACGACGGCACATCACTTTCGGGCTGCGACTGCTCGCTGTCCGTCCCGGCGGTAGTTGGGCTCGACCCACTCAGCTGCGCCAGCGGTTCCTCATCATCCACCGGCGCAAAGTCGAGTTCTGTTTCCTCGGATGCGACCAACCTGCTTTGCGTTGCTGCATGGCGCGACGAACGGGACGGCGAGGATCCACGCACAGATGGTGATGAATACGTTCCACGGCTGCCGTCTTCCGTTTCCTCGTCCAGCCACCGGGCTAGTGCCTTAGTGACTTCTATCGTTGTCTGATAGCGAAGCCCCGGTCTTTTGGCAGTCATCTTGTTAATGATCGCCACCAAACGGGAGGGCACGTCGGGGCGCTGATGCCTGATTGGCTCGGGCGATTTCGTTTGATGAGCATGCAACCGCTCGGCTGCTGTTCCTTCCGGGAAGGGTGGGTGACCGGTCAGCAGGAAATAGAATGTATGCCCAAGACTGTAGATATCGGCCCGGGCATCCACGTCGTGACTGTTCCGTGCCTGCTCCGGTGCCATGTAGTCGACGGTCCCCAGCACGTTTTTCTGGTGTGGATCGGTCAGCGACGGGTGTCTCTCATCATCGAAGAACTTCGCTAGGCCTAAGTCGAGGATCTTGACGACACCCTCAGTATCCACAAGCAGATTCGCCGGCTTGATGTCGCGATGCACCAGGCCACGTGCGTGAGCATGGGCAAGCCCCTCTGCGGCCTGGCAAATAAGATCGGCCGCCTCGCAATAGTCCAGGACACCTTGCCTCTCAACTATTCTCCGAAGATCTTGCCCTTCGACGTACTCCATCACCAAGTAATGGACTTCATTCTCGTTGACAAGCGCCTTGTTGACGTCGTAGGCTCTGACGATGTTCGGGTGATCCAGCGCCGCCACAGCTTGTGCTTCGAGATGAAAACGGTCCAGGAACGACGGCTCCTTGCTCAAGTACTCAGTCGGTAACACCTTGATCGCACAGTGGCGACGCATCACCCGATGTTCGGCCAAGTACACCGTTCCCATGCCACCCCTTCCGAGTGGCTTGAGAATGCAGTACGAGCCTAGAAGAAAGCCTTTGTCCTTGCCGCACAGCAGTTCGTCCACCTGCCACCGGGTCAACGCTTTCCGAGCTACAAGCTCATCGGCAATCTTCAGTGAGCTATCGAAACTTGTGCCCGGCTCCAAAAACTCATGCAACAACCGTTCCATCTGGGCTATGGGTATAACACCACTCCGTTGAACGGTATCCAAGAACGATTCAATGGCTGGCTCGGATTGCATGGCAACCCAACTCGGTCTCGCAGGCGCACGCCCCTACCCCAGCTCTTGATTCTACCCAATTTCTGCGATATCTGTGTAACTCAGTATCAGCATTTCCTGCCTCTTTAGAGGGGTAGTCCAGGGAGTCTACGGTCCAGGTTGAGGTTCGCCCTTGCCGTCCGAGACAACCTTCGAATTCCGGCACATCCGTCCTTGCGCCCGGCGTCAGGCGCAATTTCCTGCTGCCGAGTCTCATTTTGCCGTTTCAAATGTCACGATGTTTGTCAATAGGCGTCGGCGGTGATGACGCCGTTTTCTCGGCTGCTTGCCCCCCCCACAGGTACGGGTTCCTCTTCTCTGTTTCGGGACGGTCGTTGGGCGGCTGTGTAGCCGAGGTGTTTTCATGTGCAGCTTCGTGCAAAGGTCAAGGGCTGCATCGTAAAGGCTCTGTTTCGTAGTGGCGGCCCAGAAATCCAATTGGTTTCCCTGGGATTGACACTTGAAGCAGCGGTAGGTGTTCTTCACGAGATTTGCGGACAACGAGCGGGTTCGTGGCGAAGTCGAGCCGTGGACAGGGCAAGCACCACGCACCTGATCGCCGGGGGCAGTGGCAGGAACGAACCCCAGCAGTTCCAGCACCTGGCGCATCGAGACCTGGGATCGCACTGCGTGGAAATCAACGCCTCGCGGCGAGTTGTTGACGGAGCTATTCGGCTGACCTAGCGTAGTCGATGGAGTTGCGGTGACCACTTTCTCACCAGGATCTTGGTCCTGCTTGTGGCCCGCGGCTTCGTTTCTTTCCGGCACCTGGTCCCAAGGATAGTGATTCGGGTCAAAGGGCCGGTCCGACTTCCACACGGCAAACGCAAGCTGGAGCAGTTTTCGCGTGGCGTGGCCCAGGGCGGCGTTGCCGGTGGTGCCCCGGGACCTCAGTCTTCGGTACAAAGCCCGAACGGCGGGATTGTACTGCGTAGCGGACCATGCAGCGGTGTAAAGGTAATCGCGAACCAGGTCGTTGCCCTTTTTCGACATGTGAAACGAGCGTCGAATCTTGGCGGAGCCATCCGGGCCAATCCCGGACCACTTTTCTTCGGGGAATACCCCAAAGTAGCTCACCGACTGCTCCGCTCGCTCGAACCGATCGATAGAAACGATTTTGGCGGTCAAGACCGCAGCGGTCACGTCGCCGATTCCGGGAATCGTCTCCAGCTGATTGGCCGTGGGCAGTGCATGATAGATTTCAACCAGCAGTTCTTCGTACTGGCGTCTGAGTCTCTGAGCATAGCAAACCTGGTCGACGAGCGTTCGAACCATGGTTTCGGCAGCCGTTCCCGTCAATCAACCGACGGTTGTCTTGGCCGCGTTGTGAATGCGACGTGCGGTCTTTGACCTCAAGTACGGAATCGCCTCGATCGATGCCAACCGGGCCCGCGCGATCTTTTCCGGCGCGGGATACTTCCTGAGAAGGCTCAGCACACTCTTGCAGCTCAGCTCACTGACGATCGTCATCAACTCGGGGAACACGCGAGCGAGCACGTTGTGTAATTGATTCAGATGCCTGGTAACCTCGCGGGTCTGAGCCTCCAACCGACCGGCGACGTCGCGTAAAGCACGCAGCTGCGCGGGGTTCTCGTCGACCGGCTTGGGTTGCTCAAGCACCGCGAATCTGGCCACGGACGTACTTTCTGCCGGGTCGGATGTTCGCTTCGGGAAATGGGCCACCCGATAGTTCTTGTTGCGAACGGGATCGCCAACCGAAACGGTCTTCTCGAACGGCAAGGCGCCCAGGAAGGCTTGCAGGTTCGCAGCGTATTGACCCACCACATCCACTCGAATGTGAAACTTCACGGACGGGAAACGCCGGTTCAAATCCTGGAGAACATGAAGCAGCTCGTCATACCCTTCTCGTGACTCACGAATCTCGATAGGCTTCGTGGCCGGCTGCAGATCGGCCCGCAGAAAGGTCACATGGTGACCGTATCGGGAGGTGTCGATACCCACCCCAATGACGGTCGAGTTTGATGTCGCAGCAATCATGAATCCATCCTCCTATTGGGTCCTGCATTGCCAATGCGCGACGTAGAACAACGAAAGCCTGGAAAACGCGGGAAAAACGGCGTGCTGTCCGTGCATTAGCGATGCAGGGATCAATAAGTCTTGTTGAAAACATATGCGAAGCCGCGAGACTCCTCCGGTAGCCTCTGACATGGGGTTTTATCGTGATCAGCGGTCGGAGCCGCAAACTGTCACCAACCCTCAGCCAAAGTCGGAGGGATCAATATGAGTGCGCCAAGGTAAGCTGATGCAAATCAACTGGACAATCCAGCCTGGCCAAAGGCTAACCACCGGGCCAGAACAGAACTTTGCG
>CAZUAM010000563.1:0-4981 GCA_964618095.1 uncultured Planctomycetaceae bacterium
AACCCCTGTCTTCGGACTGAGAATCCGATGTCCTGGGCCACTAGACGAAGGGGGCAAGTAGTCTACAGGTAACAGCTTGTGTCGATTCCGAGAACCCTCCCGAGAGGCTCGCACCCAATATACACACATCCTGCCTTCACCTTCAGAGACTTCGACAAGCACACCTCGTACGTCCGCCGCTGGTGCGTCTCGGCCTGCTTGACGTGCCTCCTGGTAGTGGCAAAGCTCGCCCCTCCGATCTGCCCCCGCAAGTCCCTATCAGATACTCGGCCGAACCTGTACCTCGTATGAGCATACCTGAAGCCGTGGAATCCGTAAAGGTGGCACCCCGGCGTATGCTCGTGGTCCTCACGGCAGGGCAGAGGGATTCCGGCCGCCTCTTGAATCCGGGCCAGCTCCCGGTCCAGGGTCCGATAGGCACGGTTCCGGGGGAGGTGTCGCCACTGTTCCGGCGGTTTCGATTCCTACTCTTCCCACGGCGCCCGGGCGGGGCAAAGGTTGGTATTGGTGCTCACGCCCGTCCATTTTATGAAGTAGAATTGTTATGGAACAGCCGGCCGGCGGGAAACAACAGCACCAGAGTAGCCTTTCGACCGTCGGTCGGCATTCCCCCTGCTTCTCTCATGCTTTCGGTGCCCCGCCGGCGCTTCGTCCCGGCATATGCTATACTTGTAGTGTCACATCACGCATTGCTGCTGCACCGTTTATGCAAGCAGAAGGCTCGATAATGGACGCTCGTCTATTGCGCTGCCGCTGCCCCCGCTGCTCTTACCTCGTGGTGGAAGTCGCAACCATCTCTACCCTGCTCGTTTGCCCAGCCTGCTGCCACAAGTTCCGCCCGTCCGCCCAGAAGAAAATCCCACTCTGGGTCATGGGTGTCTTGGTTATACTCGTGGTGAACCTGTGTCTGATCATACTCCGCTAGCGAACGTCCACGACATTTTCCTGGTTCCCAAGCTCCAGCTTGGGAACCGGGGAACGACGTTGGTTTCCTGAAGATCAGTACCCATATCCCGGCACTGCAATCGCGAGAGCTGGCAATTGATAACTCACCACGGACAATTCCCTGCCGAGTTGTTGGATCTGGCGCCGTAAAATCAGGCGTACGGGATCTTCGTCTTTTTCTTCGTTTCGCGCACTTCCAAGTGCGGCAGGTACCTGTCCAACAATTCGGTTACCACGTCGGACGCGGCCCGGTTCTGATTCACCGCAACCAACTTCAGCCGCTTGGCCACGTCTTCCGGCAAACAGATGCTTAGCCGGTTTTTTTCGCCGGTGCTTTTCTTCGCCATGGCAACGATCCTCCTGCAACCAGGTTGCTCCCACTTTGGGCAGTTTAGCGCCTTGCCCTTACGGCGTAAAGGCGCGGAATGGGCCGCTCTGCGGTCTTCAACCGAGGTGCCCCTGTAGAGGGGGGCCGGCGACTCCGTCCTCTCCCCAAGGACCCGGCTGACAATCATCCTTCTATTTGGCTGTGACGCGCGGTTAGGTACACTGAGCGATATAGCCTGCAAGATCGACCAAGACCAGTGCTGCAAGTTTCTGCACCTTCTCGGCATCCCCGATGGGTCGGGCTGCCGGTAGGTTGACGCGAGTCGAGACGGCCACGCGATCCTTGCCACAGCTCCCACACGGGGCCAGGCGTGGGCATTGGCGGTTCGCACGGCCGGGAGGGTGGAGTAGGGGGGGGGTGGACTTTGCTCGGCACCACGCGACAAATCGAGGATCAGCTCTGGCAATTGGGCTGGGTTGTCGAGTGCCGCGGGCAGCCGCTGCCTGACGGAACAACCTGCTGGATCATCCAGTGTCGCCGCGGCAAGCATCGGATCGTCTCCAAGGGCCCGGGCAACGGTTGGGGCTTGCGGGAAGCCTGCTGGCTGACCTGCAAGCTCGACGGCGGGGCGTAATGGGCCGTCACTTCGTCCGACGTAATCTTCGGCTGACAACTCCGGAAAGTCAGCAGGCTGGAAGCTATCATGCAAGACGCGGTCGACGCATGCAAGCGAGGCATTCTCCACTACGCAAAGGGCGAGCTCGATCAAGCCATCGCCCACTACAATCAAGCCATCCGCCTTGACGCGACCTACGCCAAGGCCTACTGCTGCCGGGGCGATGCCTGCACGCGAAAGGGCGAGCTGGACCAGGCCATCGACGACTACAATCATGCTCTCTGGTTGAACCCCAACTACGCCGCTGCCTATTCCGGCCGGGGCTCTGCCTACTGGAACAAGGGAGAGTTGGACCAGGCTATCGCCGACTTCAGTCACGCCATCCAACTTGTGCCGGGCTATGCTATCTTGTACAGCAACCGAGCTGTCGCTCACGCGAACGCAGGCCACGTTCACCGGGCCGTCGACGACTTTACAGAAGCGATCCGGCTCAACCCCGAATACGCGGTTGCCTACTTCGGCCGTGGTTTCACGCACATGAAAAACGGCCACTTTGAGCGGGCAATCGCCGACTTCAGTCACGCAATTCAGATCAACCCCAACGACGGCGAAGCCTTCTACTACCGCGGTGTCGCCTACCGTGGAAGCGGCCAGACAACCAAGGCCGACGACGACTTCACGAAGGCCGGAGAACTCGGGTACAAACGGAAATGATCCGTCGGCACAAGGCCGGTGGTGGCGGGCAGGACACTTACAGTTTGAGGTATGAAGAAACTGAATCTTCACAAAACATGCGGTGGACTAGAAACGTTATACGGCGCCACTTGCCACGCCCTCCAGAACGGAGAAAAAGGCCGGCGTCCTTGCTCCCTCTCTTGGGCCACGTTGTAGTGGGCCACGGGCCTGTTCCCGGTGGCGTGCCAGGTCCGAGAGAGAAAAAAGGCCTGGCCGGGTGGTCGCCGTGTGGGTTTACGTTATAATAAGGGACGAGGTTCCCCCTCCGGATGGGCGATCGGGCCGGATAGGACGGGCATCGCTCGGCCGTTCGGATTGCGGTCTCCCGCCGCAGGCCGGTTGCATGGCAGACGTGACCATAGACCGTGGGGGCACAAGCGGAATAAGGGGGAGGCAATGACCAAGCCGTGCTCCAATCGGTTCCGGCTGGCGGTAACGGTTCTGCTGCTCCTCTGGCCCGGCGCGGCGATCGCCCAGAGCGGGCGAAGCACTTCTCAAGCCCTGGTTCCCGCCCAGTTCAACAGGAACATCCAAGACGCGATGGGGTTCCAGTGGGACGTCAACGAGCAAGGGGCGATCCAATCCGGCACGAACCGCTGTTTCTCCTCGGCGGCGCAACTGATCGTCAACGGCTCCAGCTTCTCGCCCTCGCAGCGAATGATGACTCCCGACGGCATGGAGTATGTATTGACCTGGACCCGGTCCGGCGTGCAGGTCACCCGCCGCGTCCGGATCGACGTCAAGTCGGCCACGCTGCGATACGTCGAGAGCCTTCACAACCCGCAAACCACGCCCGTCACCCTGGACGTCAAGATCATGACCTCGCTGCGCAGCTCGGTCAGCTCGGTGATCACCGACACGGGAAGGCCGGTATCGAGTAGCAGCAGCCGTCCCATGCCCCCCAGCATACCGGGCTCGTCTAGATTGCCGGGCTACGTGGGTGCGCCCGTATTGGGCGAGAAGGACTGCGGGCTGCTGGTCACCCGAGGCTCGACCAGTTACCCGGCCGTATTGATCTATCTGGCCGGGCCGCGGAGCAAGCTCAGGCCGGCCTTGCACCGGCAGAGCAGCTACCGGTTCCTCTTCACCTATCCGCTCACGGTGCCGCCGAAGAAGACGGTTTCCATCGTGCACGGCCTGGCCCAGCGCAACATCCGCGGCACCCCCGACCCCAAGACCCTGGCCAACTACTTCAAGCCCTTTCAGTCCAGAGACTGGACCCGGAATCTGCCCTTGGCGGTCCGCAGGTCAATTCTCAACGCCGGGCGGTCCGCCTACGCGGAGCAGACCCCCCGCGGCCCGCTGTTGCAGCCGGTGATGAATCTGGCCGACCACTGGGACGTGCAGCGCGGCAAGACCGACGTGCTGGTGCAGGACGAGCAGACGCGGGTGTCGGGGGCCGTGCGGGGCAGCAGCCTGACGGTGGAAACCAGCTTCGGGAAGACCACCGTACCGCTTGGGGAAGTTGCCCTCCTGCTGGGCGGCGGCGGGGTCGGCCGGACCATGCAGGTCCATCTCCGCAACGGAGAGATCCTCCGCGGCGCCGTGGGAGCGGACGAGATGACGCTCGAAGCGGAGTCGGGCTTGGAGGTGGAGCTCGCCCCCAAACAGATCAACCTGCTGTTCATGCGCGCCGATCCGGCGGACGGAAAACCACCCCCCAAGGCCGTCGCCCTGCTGAAAACCCATCACGGCGACCAGTTGGCGCTGGCCGCCGACTCCCCGTCGAAGATCCGGGCCGCAACCGCCTGGGGCCCGATCGAGCTGCCGCTTGCGGAGATCGACTACCTGTATCCCATCCGGGAACCCCAGCCGATCCACCGGCTGATCCTCAATAACAAGAGTCGCCTGTCGGTGATCCTGGGCGGGAGCGAATTGGAACTGGCCACGCTGCGGTTCGGTTCCGTGAAGCTGGCCCCCGGGGCAATCGCCCGACTGGCCAGCGTCAAGGCAGCCCGCCAGTCGGAACAGGCAGGCGAGGACGACGACCAGCAGCAGCAGCTCAAGGTGCCGCATTGCCGGCTGTTGGGCGGCAATCTGCTGGTCGGAACCGTAGCCGCCGCCAGGCTCGAGCTGCTGACCGCCGCCGGGGTCACCCCGGTGGACGCCCGCCTGTTAAGGCTCGTGGAGCGGCAAGACGAAGACCAGCAGGGCCCCAATCCGGCGTTCTCCATCGAATTGGCCAACGGCACGAGCTTGGTGGGCCGGTTCCGCGACGGCGTGTTTCCGCTGCGGGCGTTGGGCAAGGTGTGGAAGCTGCCCGCCCATCACGTGCTCGCGTTCCGTCGGCCGGAGCAAACGGCAGAGGAAGGAAGTTCCGCCGAAAAGAAGAAAGCAGCTTCGTCTGCGAAGCCGAA
>CAZUAM010000564.1:0-4969 GCA_964618095.1 uncultured Planctomycetaceae bacterium
CAGTTAAGTCATTGCACGACATAGAGTTAAGCAGAATTCCCCCTTGGAACTTCGGCTTAGCGGGCCGCGGGCCGGCGGCTCGGCGGCTCGGCGGCCTCCAACCCCTGGCCGGTCTACTAATGGCCACTCCCGCCAGGCCGGGACCAACCTCGATCTAAGGAGCCTATTATGGAGCCCAACTCCCATCCGAAGGTGCCTCAGGAGCCGCCCTTGGCGGCACAACTCGCCGGCCAACCGCCTCCCACGCCCCCCGTCAGGAAGGCTCGCTCGGTGGGCCGATGGCTGCTGGCGCTGTTGCTGCTCGGTCTGTGCGGGTCGCTGCTGTTGAACGTGATGCTGTTCGCGGTGGCGGGTTTGGCCGGGCTGACCTCGCTGGATGCGGATCGCAAGGTGCAAGAGAAATTCCATTCCCACCAGAAAAGCGCTCGCAGCAAAGTGGCGATCATCTCGCTTAAAGGGGTGATCATCAACGGCGAGGGGTTCGTCAAGCACCAGATCGACCGTGCCCTGGAAGACCGGGACGTCAAGGCCGTGGTATTACGCGTCGACTCGCCCGGCGGGACCGTCACCGGCAGCGATTACATCTACCACCACCTCCGCCAACTGGCCGAGAAGAAGCACATGGTGGTCAGCATGGGGGGGCTCGCAGCGAGCGGGGGCTACTACGTCTCGATGGCCGCCGGAGACACGCCCGACACGGTCTTCGCCGAGCCGACCACCTGGACCGGCTCGATCGGCGTGATGATCCCCCACTACGACCTCTCGGAACTCCTGCAAAAAAAACTGGGGATTAAAGAAGACTCGGTCGTCAGCCACCGTCTAAAGAACATGGGAAGCCTGGCAAGACCCATGACCACCGAAGAACGTGAGATCTTCCGGGAACTGGTCGACGAGAGCTTCACCCACTTCAAGGATGTCGTCAAGGCGGGTCGCCCCAAGTTTCGCAAAGACCCCAACGCCCTCGAGATACTGGCCACCGGGCAGGTCTACACCGCCCAGCAGGCCCTCCAGAACGGCCTGGTCGACAAGGTCGGCTTCATCGAGGAGGCCATCGACCGGGCGATCGAGCTGGCCAAGCTGGACAAGGACGACGTGAAGGTGGTCGAGTACAAGCGGACACCCAACCTGGCCGACGTGCTGCTGGGCACCGAGGTCCGCGGCCAGCAGTTCGATCTGGCGACGATGTTAGAGATGACGGCTCCGCGGGCCTACTATTTATGCACCTGGCTGCCGCCGCTGACCAGCAGCCGCAGGCCGTAGTGGTCGGCGGACGGTAAGATTCACCGCTCGCGCGACCGTGCATGATGCCCGGGTCCCGCCGGCCGGGGATCCTTCTCGGGGCCCCGCGGAGCGTCCGGAGGCGGCCCCGGCGGCCCGGGTTTCCTCCCGTCGGGTCTCTCCCCGTGGGGCGGACCCGGCATCGGCCAGAACTGCCTGACGTACATCTGCTCCAACTCCCGTAGCATCTCGTCGTCCGGCAAATTCAACAGCCTATCCTTCTCCTCGACCTCGAGCCCTTCGAAGAACTGGTCGAGGCGTTCCAGGAGTTCCTGCGGTGGTGTGCCGCGTCTGAAACGTTGGCTCAAGGAATCGTGCCACGTCGAAAGCTGAAACCAGCTACTAATCACCTCCCACTGCTTATCCGGCGACATCCTCGCCAGCCGCTTGCGGGTAACTTGGGAAAGCTGCTCGCGGAGCTCCTTCAATTCGGCCTCGGTCAGCCAGTCAGGCCTGTCGGAGTCAGGCCAGCCGGACCATTCAGGCCTGCCGGAACGGGACATCCGCAGCCCCCTAAGCATAATCTGCACAGTCACCCAGGCGCGCTCCTCAGAAGTCCTGCTATCGTCAGAGTGTTGCCCGCCCGGCCCGGATCTCGCTCCGAGGATCTCGTCTTGGTGCTCGGGATTGGCCGCATATTGCTTCATCCAGCGGAACAGCCCTTCTAAATCCTCGGGCTTGGGGGTTTTGGGCCGCTTGGCTTCCTGGTCACGGAGCTCCTGGATCCGTTTGATCCGCTCGTCGGGCTTCAGGGCCGACAACTCGGTGCGGACGTACGCCGGAAGCGACTCCAGCCACTCGCAATAGGCGTGCATGACACGGCGGAGTTGCGGGTTGTCATTCAGTTGTCTGTGCAACTCCTGAAGCCGCTGCCGCTCAGCCGGCTCCAACCCCATAAGCCACTCATAGTCCCGCTTGAGTTGTTTCTTCTCGGCCGGTTTCATGTTCTCGATCCGCCGGCGCCGCTGGGCCGCCGAATCCTCGGCCCGGCCGACGTCTGTCAACACGAGGCTTGCCAGCAGGGCAATCAGCCAAACGGTTGGGTTCAGTAGGCGGGGAGCAATGGCCAGCGGGCCGAAGGCCGCCGTGCCGGCGACCGCTAAACGTTTGGCCGTGCCGGCGGCCGCTAAACGCTTGGCCGTGCCGGCGGCCGCTAAACGTTTGGCCGTGCCGGCGGCCGCTAAACGCTTGGCTCTATCCTTGAATCCTGACCCCTGACCCCTGACCCCTGATCCCTGCCTACTGCTCATCGCCGTCCTCCTCGGCAAACACGCCTTGCTCGTGCAACCTGCGCAGGAACTGGACATCGTCGATCTGGCGGTACTCGTCGAGATTCTCCAGCAGGGGCAGATCGTCGATCAACTGCTGGCTGGGATCGGGCTGAAGCGCCACGGCCAGGAAGCCGGCGGCTCCGGCTGCCAGCAGGCTTCCGCTGGCGATCGCCCACCACCGCCGCCGGCGTCGGGAGGCTTCGGTCCGGCTCCGCTCGGTGTCTTCCGCGGCCGCCACCGTGACCATCTCCAGCGTGCTCTGCGTGAAGCGATCGGCGACTTGCGGTGCCTCCAGCTCGTCGAGCAATTCCCAGGTCCGATCCAACCCCTGCAACGTCCGGCGGACCTTCGGATCGGCAGCCAACAGCTCCTCCACCCGGTGGCTGGCCTCTGTGTCCAGCTCGCCGTCGAGGTAGGCCACCAGTTGTTCCTCGAGGGAGGGATCGGCGTTGGCGGGTTGCTGCGACATCACGGGTTTCCTGGCTGATCGTTCTGGGCCTCGTTCTGGACTGTGGGACGCTCGCCCTGCTGCACGTAGGGTTCCAGGACTTCGCGGAGGTTGCCTCGTGCCCGCGACAACAACGACTTGATCGCCTGGGGCGTCAACTCCATGGTTTGGGCGATGTCGGCGTAGCTCATGTCCTCGAACTTGCTTAGCAACACGGCCATCCGCTGCCGCTCGTTGAGCGTACTCAGGGCCAATCTCACGATCTCTCGCATTTCGGCCTTGTCCAACTGCCGGGCGGGCATCTGGCCGCTGCTGGCCTGGAGCATCGCGTCCAGCGGTCGGGCACCCAAGGGGCCACTATCGCGCGACCGCAACGTTACCTCGTGCCGGCGCGACCGGCTTCGCAAGGCGTTCCGCGCCACGTTGTTGGCGATCGTAAACAACCAGGTGGAGAACTTTGCCCCGGCAACGTAGCTCTTCCGCGCACGGTACACCCGCAGGAAGACCTCCTGCGACAAGTCCTCGGCCTGGTCCCGACTACTGACCAGGTGTTCCAACACCGTGACCAACCGCCCCTGGTAGCGCAGCACCAACTCTTCAAAAGCACTGGCGCTGTCGTCGCGCACCTGAAGCATCAGCCGCACGTCGGGGTCCCCGAGGGAGTATCTTCGGGCGGACGATTCGCTGACGGCCAAGGCAATTCCCGTGGTTGGTGGTGGGATCCGGTCTCGGACGTTTCCGAGGCTGCTGTGTTAAGTTTAGGCCAAACGGCTGCCGGCAACCACCCACCCGGGAGATTCCCACGGGTCCCTCCCATATGGAACCCCGCCGCGGGGCAGAGGTTTCTCTGCGGCCGCTGAAATGCGGACGGAAGGTCCCCCCGGCAGTCAACCCCCGCGCCGCAATTGTCCGCAGGCCGCGTCGATCTGCTGGCCCTTGCGGTGGCGGATCTTTACGTTCAAGTTCCCCTGCCTGAGGGATTCGACGAAGCGGGCCGTCACCGCCGCCGGCGGCGTGCGGTAAGGAAGCTCCGGCACCCGATTATAGGGGATCAGGTTGACCAGCGCCCGGCGGCCCTGCAACAGCCGGACCAGTCGTCGGGCATGCTCCGGCTGGTCGTTCAGCCCGGAAAGCAGCACGTATTCGAAGGTCACCCGGCGGCCGGTCCTCCGGAAGTAATCCTCCGCCGCGGCCAGGATCGAGGCGATACCGTGCTTGCGGCCCGCCGGCACCAATTGGCTCCGCAACTGGTCGTCGGCCGCGTGCAGCGAGACGGCCAGGTGGTACTGGCAGCTCTCGTCGGCCAGGCGGCGGATCCCCTCCGGCAGACCGACTGTGGAGATGGTTACCCGCCGGGCGCTTACGGCCAGGCCGTCGGCACCGGTAGCAGCGGCCAGGGCGGGCAAGAGGCGATCCAGGTTCATCAGCGGTTCGCCCATGCCCATCACCACCACGTGGCTGAGGCGTTCCTCTGGCGTAAGCAGCAGTTGGAGCCTGAGCATCTGTTCGATGATCTCGCCGGTGGTCAGATTCCGGACCATCCCGCCCAGCCCGCTGGCACAAAACACACAGCCCATCGCGCAGCCGACCTGGGTGCTGATGCAGATCGTACGGTGCCTTTTGTCGTCGCGCAGGAGCACGCATTCGACCCGCTGGTGATCGGCGGTTTCCAGCAGCAGCTTTTCGGTTCCGTCGTCTGCCTTCTGGTGCTTGGCAATGCCGGTGGTGAAGATCGTCAGCTCCTCGGCCAATTGGCTGCGAAGCGCTTTGGGCAGATCGGTCATCTGGTCGAATTCGGCGGCCCGCTGCTCGAACAGCCACCGCCGCACCTGGGCCGCCCGATAGGCGGGCAACCCCCGCTCGGCGAACCAGGCTTGCAGCTTCTCGGGTGTTTGTTCGAGGAGGTGGAGCTTGGGCATGGTCGAACTGTGATCGGTGCTTCAATCTACCCATCATCTCCCATCCACCGCCG
>CAZUAM010000565.1:0-4946 GCA_964618095.1 uncultured Planctomycetaceae bacterium
GGATTGGTTCCGTGTGGGGGCGGGGGGGTTTTTGGGGGGGGGGGTGGGTGGGGGGGGGTGGTTTTTTTGGGGGGTGGGTCTTTGTTGATCTTGTGGCGGTGGGGTTTGGCTATCCGCCGTTTGTTGGGTGGCTACTCCGTCGGCGACCGGGGTCCCTTGCTGTTTCGGTCGCCGACGGAGTCGCCTCCCACAGCGCCGTGCGACACCATCACCCTGGCCAGCTACGAAGAGGTATCAACCGACAAGCCGGCGTTCGCCCGGATGACCAGGATCATTCACCGCGAGACCAACCCGCACAATGCTCGCCGCCTCGTCCAATATCACCAGCGCGAGGCCGTGGTGGTCAATCCGCCTCCCCTGCCGCTGTCCCAGCCCGAGATCGACCGCATCTACGGCCTGCCGTTCACCCGCCGGCCCCATCCCAGCTACGCCGGGCAGCGGATTCCGGCGTATGAAGTGATCAAGGATTCGATCCAGATCATGCGAGGATGTTTCGGCGGCTGCACCTTCTGCTCATTGACCCTCCATCAAGGCCGGATCATCCAGAGCCGCAGCCAGCCGTCGGTCCTGGCCGAGATCCGGCGGATCGCCCGGCAGCCCGACTTCACCGGCGTCGTGAGCGACCTGGGCGGGCCGACGGCCAATATGTACTCGATGAACTGCGGCCGGCCCGAGGTCCGTCAAGAATGCCGCCGGCTAAGCTGCCTGCATCCAACCGTCTGCACCCTGCTGCAAACCGACCACGGGCCGCTGATCGAATTGATGAAGGCCGCCCGGCGCGAAAAGGGCGTCCGCCGGGTGCTGGTCGCCTCCGGCGTGCGGATGGATCTGGCCCTGCGCAGCCCCGCCTACGTCCGCCAGCTTGCCCGGCATCACGTCGGCGGGCTGCTCAAAGTCGCCCCCGAAATCACCGACCCGGAGGTCCTGCGGCGGATGAGAAAACCATCGATCGACGATTTCGAGGCCTTCGGTCGCGAGTTCCGCCGCGCCACGGAAGCCGCCGGAAAAGAGCAACACTTGATGCCCTACTTCATGGCCGGCCACCCGGGCTGCGACCTGGATGCGATGATCGACGTGGCGTTGTTCCTCAAGCGAACCGGTTACCGGCCCGACAAGGTGCAGGACTTCATCCCCGGCCCGATGGACATCGCCACCTGCATGTATTACACCGGCCTCGACCCCATGACGGGCGAGCCGGTCTATGTCCCCAAAGGGGCCCGCCAACGGCGGCTGCAACGGGCCTTGCTGCAATACTGGAAGCCGGAAAACTACGCCGACGTCGGCCGGGCACTGGAACAAGCCAATCGTCTCGACCTCATCGGCAACGGCCCGGACTGCCTGATCCCCGCTCGGCCCCCGAGAGAAATCCGCGAGAGGAAACGCCGCCGCGCTCCACCCCGCAGACCCCCGACCAAACCCGTCACGGCCGGCTACCGGCCCCATCGGAAGACGGCAAAGCGAAGGAAACGAAACGATTCATGATTGTGGCTTGCACTCGCTAAACGGCGCAGTTGACCAGCAGCACCATTGCCCGCTAACCACCGCGTCATGTTCACCCCCGACCAATCCCAACTGATCGACTTCGGCGGCGGCCGGCGGCTGGAAAGCTTTGGGCCATGGCGGCTCGATCGGCCCTGTCCGGCGGCGGAGCGGATCGCCCGGGCCGATCCCGACGCCTGGCAGCAGGCCGACGCGCGGTTCGACCGCACCGAAGGTGAAGAGGGCCAGTGGTCGCTTAGGCGAGAACTGCCCGAACAGTGGACGATCGTGCACGGACCCCTCACCTTCGAACTGAAGCGGACACCCGCCGGCCATCTGGGCGTCTTTCCCGAACAGGCCGCCAATTGGGACTGGATCACCGATCAGCTCCGGGCGGCCGCCGCCCCACCGAAGGTGCTCAACCTGTTCGCCTACACCGGCGGCGGCACCTTGACCGCAGCGGCCGCGGGTGCCGAGGTGGTCCACGTCGATGCCGCCCGGAACACGATCGCCTGGGCACGCCGCAACGCCGAGCTCTCGGGCATCGCCGAGAAGCCGATCCGCTGGATCACCGAAGACGCCCTGAAGTTTGTCAAACGCGAGCTGCAACGCGGCAACCGCTACGACGCCGTGATCCTCGATCCGCCCAGCTACGGCCACGGGCCGCAGGGCCAACTCTGGCGGCTGACAAAACACTTCCTGCCGTTGCTGGAGATGTGCGGCCAGTTGACGGCCGGGCGCCGGCGCTTCATGCTGCTGACGTGCCACACGCCCGGTTTCGACCCGGTGCGACTGGAGCGGTTGATGACCGACGCCCTGGGGGAAACGGACGACGGCACGGTGACGGCACGGCAACTGACGATCCCCTCGGCCACCGGCCGAGAGCTGCCCAGCGGCGTAGTTGCCCGTTGGCAGGTGCGTCATTGAAACTTGGAGTTCGGTCGACGTGCCGTCGACCGCTAAACTACCCGATTGGGCGCCGGCAGACAGCGTTTAGCGGTCGTCGGCACGACGACCTGAAGCCATGACCACGATCACCAGCCTCCAGAACCCCCGCGTCAAGGAGGCCGTCCGGCTGCGCAATCGCCGGCATCGCGAGAAGCAAGGGCGAATCCTCATTGACGGCGCCCGGGAACTCGCCCGGGCAGTTGGCGCCGGCGTCCGCATGCTGGAGATGTTCGTCTGCGAGCCGTTGTGCAGCAGCAACGAGTCGCAGCGTCTGTTGGCCGCGCTGCCGGACTGCGGTGCCGAGATCCTCCGGGTAACCGAGCCGGTCTTCGAGAAGCTCAGCTTCGGCCACCGGGCCGAGGGCGTGCTGGGCGTGGCCGAGATGCCCCGCCCGACCCTGGCCGACCTCAGGCTGCCCGGGCGGCCCTTGGTGGCCGTGCTCGAAGGCGTGGAGAAGCCGGGCAACGTGGGCGCCGTGTTGCGCAGCGCCGACGCCGCCGGCGTCTCCGCCCTGATCCTGGCCGACGCCCGGACCGATCTCTACAACTCCAACGCCGTCCGCTCCAGCCTGGGGACCATCTTCACGATGCCCGTCTGCACCGCTACCTCCGTCGAAACCCTCGACTGGCTCCGTCAGCACCACTTGGCAATCTACGCCGCCCGCCTCGACGCCTCGCTGCCCTACACCCAACTCGACTACCGCGGTCCGACGGCCGTCGTGCTCGGCAGCGAGGCCGAGGGACTATCAGCCGCCTGGACCAACGACGACGTCACGCCGGTCCGTCTGCCCATGCTCGGCGTGGCCGACAGCCTGAACGTCTCGGCCGCCGCGGCCGTGCTGTTCTACGAGGCGCTTCAACAACGGGCATAGCGGCTGGCCGTGGCGGGCGCGATCTGGTAGGTTAAAGGATTCGACAGCGGGATCTGCTACACACAGGAGGTCGTCGATGCCCTGGTTTTCCGAACAGGCCGACCGGATCAGCGCCCAGCGCCTCGAAGAGCTGATGCGGCGGACCGTCGAGGAGGCGCGCAGGCGGATTTGTCCCCGGCCGAAGCGGGTCCTGCTGCTGCCGCCGGACATCACCCGGGCACACTCGGGGGCCGGCCGGCTGACCGAGATCCTCTACGACCTCTTGAGCGATGAGGCCGACGTCCACCTGATTCCCACGCTCGGCCAGCACGTGCCCCATACGCCCGAAGAAAACCGCCGCATGTTCGGCGCGATCCCCCAACAGAGAATCCACCCGCACGACTGGCGCGGCGGCTGCGTCCGGCTGGGCGAAATCCCCGCCGATTTCGTCAACCGGGCCAGCCGCGGTGCCGCCGATTGGCCCATCCCCGTGGTGCTCAACCGGATGTTGATCGAGGAGCCCTGGGACCTGGTCCTCAACGTCGGCCACGTCGTCCCGCACGAGGTCCTGGGGTTCGCCAATCACAACAAGAACTACTTCATCGGGCTGGCCGGCAAGGAGATGATCTGTGCCTCCCACATGGCGGCCGCCTGCTGCGGAATCGAAAACAACCTGGGCACGCTGACCACCCCGGTCCGCGCCTGCTTCAACAAGGCCGAAGACGACTACCTGGCCGGCCTGCCCGATCTGTACGTCCAGATCGTCATGGCCCGAAACCGGCAGGACGAGTTGGTGCAGACCGGCCTCTACGTGGGCGACGACCCGGAGACCTATCTGGAGGCCGCCCGGCAGTCGCTTAAGCAGAACATCACGGTTCTCGACGAGCCGCTCGAAAAGGTCGTCTGCGTGATGCAGGGCGACGAGTTCTTCAGCACCTGGGTGGCCAACAAGGCCATCTACCGCACCCGCATGGCACTGGCCGACGGCGGCGAGCTGCTGGTGATCGCCCCGGGCCTGAAACGCTTCGGCGAGCAGCCGGAAGTGGACGAGCTGATACGCAAGTACGGCTACGTGGGCACGCCGCGGGTGATGGAGGCCTACCGCACCGACCCGGTGCTACAGGACCTCGCCCACTGCACGGCCCACCTGATCCACGGCTCCTCCGAAGGCCGCTTCTCGATCACCTACGCCCCGGGCCACCTGTCGAAAGAAGAGATCGAAGGCGTGAACTTCCGCTATGCCGACCTCGACGAAACCCTCGCCAAGTATCCGCCGGACCGCCTCAAAGAAGGCTTCAACGACCTGCCCGACGGCCAGCGCGTCTTCTTCATCCCCACGCCGTCGGCCGGCCTCTGGGCAACCCGCCAGAAACTCTTCGCCCGCCCGGCAGGGTTCGACTGATGTAGGGTGCGTGCTCGCACGTACGCCAAAGGTGGGACGACAACGGCAGGTTTGCTGCTTAGGGCGGGCCAAAAAACAACTTCCCGATTTCCGCCAGTTGTAGCCATCACGCTCCGCGTGATGGGGCCCTGCAACGCGGAGGAAACCGCTGCCTTTGGGCTCATCACGCGGAGCGTGATGAATACTTTCCGGAACTTATTGTTCGGCCGCCCCTTAGCCCGGATTATTCATAAACCGAGGATTGCTGGGGCATGAGCGGCGGGGAAT
>CAZUAM010000566.1:0-4936 GCA_964618095.1 uncultured Planctomycetaceae bacterium
GAATCGTCCAACCAGGGAGTACACGAGGTAGACGTGGCCCGATGGTGCCTGGGTGAGACGATGCTACCTCGCCGGGTGATGAGCATTGGCGGGCGGTTCCTGTTCAACGACGCCTGCGACGTGCCCAACACGCAGATCATCTACTACGACTTCCCCATCGCCCCGCTGTTGTACGAGGTGCACAACCTCCGTCGGGGCAAGGGGTCCAACGCCATGCCCACCTTCCGCGGCGAAGGAGGCACGGGCGTGATCGTCCACTGCGAGGGAGGATCGGTAAGCCTATTCCGCGGCATAGCCTGGGACAATCACGGCAAACGAGTCGAGACCTTCTCCGGGGGCGGGGATCACTTCGTCAACTTCATCTCTGCGGTCCGCAGCGGCAGCCGGGAGAAGCTCAACGCGGAGGTCGAGGTCGGCCACATTTCTACGGCCGTCTGCCACACCGGCAACATCTCGTACCGCGTCGGCCGCGCGGCTCCCGAACAGCAGCAGCGGGCCCAATTGGCCGACATCCCCATCTGGAACGAGATGTACGAACGCCTTCTGTCCCACCTCGGGGCCAACCAAATCGACCCCAATACGGCGATCCTCGGGCCGTGGCTGGAGGTGGACCGGGAGAATGAGTGCTTCAAGGATCACCAGCAGGCCAACAAGCTGGCACGAGGCTTCTACCGCGAGCCGTACGTGGTGCCGGATCTGTCGGGGTGAGCGGTCGATGCCTACGGCACTTCCAGCGGCAGCTCGTAGCAGGCGGCCTGCTGGGCGTTGCGGACCAAAAGGTAGGGGCCGTACAACGCGAGGGTGTTCCACGTTTTGCCGTCGATCGCCTGAAACTGCCCCAGCACGCTGTTGGATCGCTCGGGCGTGGCTTCGACCAAGAACAGTTCGCCCCCTTCGGAGATCACGAGCAAGAGATCGCTCACCCGCAGAATCTGGCCGTGTCCGTAGCGGCCGCGCTTCCAGATGCTCTGCCCGCTCTCCAGATCGATGCATTCCAGGATACCGTCGGAGAGGCCGTAGACGTGCCCTTCCCAAATGGCCACGTTGGTAAACTTGGTGCGCATCACCCGCGAGTTGTGCCAGAGTTCTTTGGCATCGAACCGCTGTTGGGGGCGGGTCTCTGACCCTGCCCCGGGTGGCTCGGTCGGGAGACCGGCCACAACGGGCTTGGGGACAAGCTGCACCAGGGCCGCGCCGTGGCCGTACCCTTTGGAGAGGAAGACGCGATCCGGCGGGACCGGGACGGCCTGCGAGACGGTGGCGTCGCTGTGGCTCTTGCCCGGCCAGTCGTGCTCCCAGAGGACGTTGCCGTTGTGGAGGTCGTGACCGCTGACGTAGTCCTGGTTGACGATCAGGATCTGCTCGACTCCGCCGAGGGTTGCCGGAACGGGCGAGCTGTAGCTGATCTGCCGATTGCCGCCCTCCCAGACCAGTTCGCCGGTTTTCTTGTCGTAGGCGGTCAAAGATACCCATCCTTGCCTTTTCGGCCCCCCGGCGGGAATAATCACCAGATCGCCCACCACCAGCGGCGAATTGGCCCGGCCGTAGGGCACCTCCGCCTCTTCGTCCTCCGCGGTCACGCCGTATTCCTTCCAGAGGTCCTTCTGCCACACGCACCGGCCCGTGGCACCGTCGAGACAGAGCAGGCGTCCCGTGGCGCCGAGGGTATAGACCATGCCCTGGTCGATGGTGGGCGTGGCCCGGGGTCCGATTCCGGCCAACTTCGACTGGTAACGGACCGGGATCGAGCGGAACCACCGAAGCTGTCCGGTCAGCACGTCGTAGCAGGTGACCATTTCCAGCTTGCCCCGCTGTTCCATGGTGACGGCGTAGCCGTTCACCACGGAAAACCCGGACCAGCCGGCGCCGATCTTCTGCCGCCAGACGAGTTTCGGAGGCGAGGCGTCCCAGTCGCGGGCCAGCTCGACACTGTCGATCGACGCGCTGCGGTCGGGACCCAGAAACTGCGGGAAGTCGTCTTTGGTGGTGGTCAAGAGGTCGGCCGTCGGCATCTGGTCGGCCGTCGGGTCGGGCAGCTTGGGCTTGTCGAGCAACTCGTCCGGGCTGCGCGAGAACCGCCATGCGAATCGGGGTACCAGCTCGCCGCTGACGTGTTCGATGCGAAACAGAGCGGCAAAGACCCCGCAAAACACCAGGCTGCCAACCAGCGGAAGCATGCGTACGCGTGCTGGGTAAGGGCTGAAGATCGCAAACCACAAGATCAGTGTGACCACGGCCACGAAAGCCGCGATCAGCGTGCCGATGTTGGCCTTGGCGTTATCGGCCATCACGTCGGTGCATTGCAGGACGACAATTGCCGCGGCGGCCGAGGCCAACACCACCCAGACGCAAACCCGCGCCGCGATGCGCAATTTGCGTTTGCCGTGGCCGGTTTTAGAAGAGGGAGATGAGGGCCGCTGCGACTGGTTGTTGTCCATCGGCGATCCTTCCGCTGCGTGGTTCGCTACCGTGCAGGAATGTTCCAGGCGACCTCAAATCCGGCCGCTTCCAGCCATCGGGCCACTTCCGCGGCTGGCGCCGGGCCAGCCGGTTGGCCGCCAGGTCCGGCGCGTCGGCCAGTCGGCGGTCGCCCGTCGTCGTCGGCCGCGGTCGGTCACCCGAATCCAGTCGGCCAACCTGCCCAGCGGCGGCTGCAACTCGATGCTCATAACACGGGGACCTTTGGGTGTCCGGGACACTCAGTGGGGGGGTGCGTAAATTCAGGTCGGCCGGGATGCTCTTCGGTCATCATATCGCCTACACGGGGGTGAGGTGAAGGCGGACGGAGAAAACGACCGCTCGACGGTCCCCGGCCGTGGCCGCACTATTTCACCGGCCGGGGACCGGGCCCTTGCACATGGTCAGCGGCCCGGTTAAGCTACCGGTCGGAAATGCCGGCCGCAAGGGGTGCGGTCGGCGATCGTCAAACTCTTTCGTGCAATAGGATATGAAAAGGCACACAAGATGACCACACAGAACCGCAAAGTGCCACGCCGGACGTTTCTGAAGACGGCCGGCGCGGCGGCAGCAGCGGGAACCGCCATCGGTGTCCCGCACCTGATCCCTTCCGGCGTCCTGGCGGCGGCGGGCAAGAAGGGGGCAAACGAGCGGATCAACGTCGGCCACATCGGCATGGGCGGCCGCGCCAGGGGCCTTTACGGAGAGCTGGGCCGTCTGAGGAACGAGGGGCAGTGCCAGAGCGTCGCCGTCTGTGACGTCGACGAGCGACGTCTGGCCAGCGCCGCCAAGCAGGTCGGGCCACAGGCGGCCGTCTATCGCGACTACCGCTACATCCTCGATCGCGACGACATCGACGCGGTGGTGATCGGAACGCCCGACCATTGGCACGGCGTGCAGTTCACCCATTCGGCCGAGTGCGGCAAGCACATCTACTGCGAGAAGCCGGCCTGCTGCACCATCGAGGAAAGCAAGGCCATGGTGGCCGCGGCGAAGAAGACGAAAATCGCCTCGCAGATCGGATCGCAGGGACGCTCCCAGCCGGAGGCTTACATGATGTGCCGCTATCTGGCCAACGGGGTGATCGGTAAGGTAAGCCACGTGGAGTGTTTCCACTATCCCAGTCCCGCCGACACCAGACCCGTTCCCGACAGTGATCCTCCGCTCGAGTTGGACTGGGACTTCTGGCTCGGCCCGCTCCGCTGGCGGCCGTACAACAGGAAGTACTTGCCCGGTTCGTTCCGCTGGATGCTGGAATCGGGCGGCGGACAGATCCGCGACCGGGGTGCCCACGTGATGAGCTGTGCCATGTACTGGATGGGTGCCGACGGCACCGGCCCGGTCACCGTCGAGGCCACCGGCACTTCGCCCACCGGAGGCGTTTGGGATTCCGCGGTGTTGATGAACGTGACCTACACCTTCAAGGATCCCGACTGGGTGATGACTTGGACCCAGATGCCCAACGACGAGCTCAGGAAGCGGTATCCGGCCGAAAAGCGGGTGGGCGGGGAACCGGGCGGGAGGATTTCCCGGCCGGGCTACGGGGCCGTCTACCACGGCGAGGACGGAAGGTGCATGCATTGG
The DNA here is from genome assembly GCA_964618095.1 of uncultured Planctomycetaceae bacterium. Taxonomy (GTDB): domain Bacteria; phylum Planctomycetota; class Planctomycetia; order Pirellulales; family Thermoguttaceae; genus CAZUAM01. The sequence continues at coordinate 4,042 of CAZUAM010000566.1, forward strand.
GGCGGCGACGGCGGCACCTGGGCCGAAAAGAAGGTCCGCGACTGGAACCCGCCCGCCGGCGCCAAAGAGGTCTACAAGAGCCCCGGGCACATGGCAGACTGGTTCGTGGGCATCCGGACCGGCAAGAAGTGCATCATGGACATCGAGTGGGGCGCCGGCGTGGCCAACCTGTGTATCCTGGGCAACCTGGCCTTCATCCTGAGGCGAAAGCTCCAGTGGGACCAGGCCAAGCAGGAGATCGTCGGCGACGACGAGGCCCGGCGGATGATGAGCCGGCCGCAGCGTTATCCCTATCACCTCTAGAAAACAGGACGCACATCGTAGCCACTGCGACAATTAACCTTCAACGTTAAGGGTTCGAATAATGGACGAAGAGTTGACCGTGGAACAGTTGATCGCCAAGATCAAGGACAGCGACCCCGAGGTACGGGCGGCCGCTTGGCTGAGTGCCGGTAAATGCGGGGCCGCCGCCGTGCCGGCGCTGGCCCGGGTGATAACCCACGAGGAGATGGAGGTCGCCCGGGCGGCCAAGCGCGGGCTATGGGTAGTCGTGCGTTACGTCGGCCGGCCCGGTGCCGATGACGAGAAAAAGCCCGTGGTGGACGGGCTCTGCAAACTGCTGGGCGAGGACCAACCGGTTGCCGTCCGCCGCGAGGTGCTCTGGATGCTCTCGGAGATCGGGGGCGACGAGGCGGTGGAGGCGATCCGCAATATCCCGGGTATCCTGGAGAACGAGGATCTGCGCGAGGACGCCCGCTGTGCCGTAGAACGAATCCCCGGCAAAGCGGCAACGGACGCACTCGTCGAGGGTCTGGAGGCGGCCACGGATGACTTCAACCTGGCGCTGGCCCAGTCGCTGCGGGTCCGCGGCGTGGAAGTCGACAAAAAGAGATAC
>CAZUAM010000567.1:0-4920 GCA_964618095.1 uncultured Planctomycetaceae bacterium
AACCGCTTCGCGGTACGTATCGAAATCGAACGTATGGCGAAATCGAGTTGTGTTGCTAAACCGCTTCGCGGTACGTATCGAAATCGAACCTGTGGTGAAATCCAGGTAGCTCGGTTGGAACCAGGCTTCCGACCGCAGAATACGCTGCCTTTCGACTTCCCTTCCGGATTATATGCAACTACGGAGTAGAGTTGCCCGGTTGCGGCGATCGACCGGTTAACCGCCGCGGTCGGGCGACTGGCGGCTGCGGCGATAGGCCCGGGCCTCTTTCAGAAATGTCTCGAACATTTCCGTCTGCGCGGGCGGGAGTTCCGGATGCCATTGGACGCCGACGACGAAACGTTGCTTCGGCAGTTCGATTGCCTCCACCACGCCGTCCGGGGCCCTTGCCGAAACCTGGAATCCGTCGCCGAGCCGGCCGATCGCCTGTCCGTGAAAGGAGCTGGCGTCCCGCCGGCCGGCACCCAATATCCCTGCCAGTTTCGACTTGGCAGCGATCTCCACCGGGTGGGCGTCCATGCTGTGCAGCGTGATGCCGTGAACCCGGGCCAGCTTTGGCTGGTCGCGGAGGTTTCTCACGGTACCGCCCTGCGAGACGTTGAGAATCTGGATACCGCGGCAGATGCCCAAAATGGGTATGTCGCGCCGCAGCGCGCCGCGAATCAGTGCCAGCTCGAAGTCGTCGCGCCGACGGTCCACCAGCTCCGCGGTTCCCGGCGTGCCTCCATAGAGTTGCGGATCGAGATCCCCGCCGCCGGCCAGCAGCAGTGCATCAATACTGTCGAGAATCTTCTCCGGGTCCTCATCGCCGGGCCAGAGCTTGCGGACTTTCCCTCCGGCGCGGGTCAGGGCGATCTCGTAGCTTTTGGTCGTAACCCCGGCCCTGGCGTGCCAGGCGGTGTCACACGAGAGGCCGATCACCGGTGCATTCCCGGGGAGGGACCGCTGCCAGATCTTCGGCGCGGCGAGGGCGACCAGCACGAGGCACAGACATACCAGAAGGGCGCGGCCGATGCGCTTCCGCCAGGTTTTGGCGCTGGTGCGAGTCGGTTTTTGAGATGGTCGCTTTTTCACGGTTTTTCCCGCGTCGCGTTGCGAGGAAGGCTATTGCGGAGACCTGTCGGCGAGCCCGTTGGTTGGCCGACGTGCCGCTGGCGGCTAAACGGGTAGGGTCTCGTCAGTAGCCGACGGCGCAGCCGTCTTTGCGGGGATCGGAGCCGCCGAAATAGCGGCGGGGTTTCTGTTTGCGCCGGATACCCTGATAACCGCCCCACACACCGACGCCCCAGCAATAAGTCGAGGGTGTCCGACAATTGAGCGTGCTGCTTCGTCAGAAGCAGTAGCCGTCCCACGATCCGTGCACTGCCGGCTTTGCAGCAAGCAGTGGCACCGCACCGTCTGGCTATGATGACTGCCTACACGTTGGTCTACAACTGGTCGTCTTTTTGATAACCGGGAGCACCTCTTTGAGAACCACGCTGGCCGTTCCGGCGGCAAACATCCCAAACACGATCAGCATCGGCCCGAACCAAACGACGGCCGCGGCGCCGACCGTACATCCAATCAACGTCCATTTGAATGTGGTCAAGAACTTGGACTTGCTGTTTTTGGTCAGAAACCCGAGCACCGCGACGCCGGCTGCAAAGCCTGCCGCCGTTACCACGGGAGCCAACAACCAGGCGACGGCCTTCACAAAGAGGCTATCCATCTCGACGGTTTTGAGGAAAGCGGCCAGCCAAAGAACATAGAAAACGCCCGCGCAAAGAACCGAAGAGATCACTCTGGCGAGCGCTGCCAACCAATATCCGAAACTCACGGCAGCCTCCTTTCCGACAGTCAACTGCCTTCGCCCAGCTTGTTGTCGGATTGCACGCACACTGTGACGAGCGGTGTATTCCATGCGGCCTGAATCGGCCAAATACACCGCTCAGCCGACGGCGCACACCCACGATTGTTGCGTTCCCCCCGAAATAGTGCAAGGGTGTCCGGCGGCGGCAGGAGGTTTCTCCGGCGGTCCCAGAGGGGGCCCCGGAGGTGTGAAACTGGGCGGTTTTCGCCGGGATGTTCCGATCGTGTCCGAATCTAGGGGTGGCGGCCGAGTCTGCCGGTCCGGCTGACTCTGCTTGGTGTAGCGGTGGTAGCTAATGTTCCTGCCCGGCAAGCTCCGATGAATTTTGGGCGACCGGACGCACACCTCCCGTGGTGTGCTCTTTGCCGGCCACGTCTGACGACCCAGGTTCTTCACTGTGCGACCTGCGCAGGAGCTTTGCCTCTCCGCGTCCGAGGTCTGCGCGGAGGTCTTGCAGCTTTGGGCGGGGCAAGTTGCCACCAGCGGCCCACGGGTGGTTGCCGACCGTGGTGCACTCGGGCTTTCACCGGGGGGAAATCATCACGCGATGAGCCATGTGGATCGGGTACTGGCGGTGGTGCTTGGGGGCGTTGTTCTGCTCGCTTGCGGGGCCTGTAGCCAGCCCTGGAAGTTTGCCCGAGCCGAGCATCCGATTCCCGGTACCCAAGCGACCGGGATACTGCCCTACGCCACGCCCGACGTGCCCGCGCCGTGGGAACGATCGCGGGCGTCCGTGGCGTCGTTCGACTCGTTTTCGGGCGTGCCGCCCGGGATTGCCGCCGGCAGCACGGCTGGCGGTCCTGCGTTTGAGGTGCCCCAGGGTCCGGTCTTTGACCCGGTTGCTCCCGTTTGGCCTGATGCCCCGTGTGCTCCACCCGGCTTCGGCACGCGTCTGCGATCGAGCTTCCAGGAGGGGTGGACTCGTATCCGGAGCGATTACCGGAATTACTATAGTTGCGTCACGATGCGGGACCTCTGGTTGGGCGTTGGCGGAGGGGCCGTGCTGGCCAACACGTCGCTGGACGAGGATTTTCAGGGCTGGTATCAGCGCGACGTCCGCAGCTCCAGCACGGATGATTTTGCGACCTTCTGGAAGCCCTTTGGCGAAGGGTGGATCTTCGTTCCGGCCTATGCCGGCTTGGCGTTGGTCGGGGGAATCTTCGAGGACCGGCCGTTGGTGGGCGGGGTGGGCGAGTTTGGAGATCGGGTCACGCGGGGCTACCTGGTCGGCGTGCCGCCGATGGTATTGATGCAGTATTTGTTGGGGGGCTCCCGGCCCACCGAACCCGGCTTGGGCTCGCAGTGGAAGCCGTTCGACGACGACAACGGCGTCAGCGGCCACGCCTTCATCGGCGCGGTGCCCTTCATCACCGCCGCCAAGATGTGCCAAAACCCGTGGATGAAGGCCACCCTGTACACCTTCTCGACCCTCCCCGCCTGGTCGCGCTTCAACGACGACACGCACTACCTTTCCCAGGCCTGCCTGGGCTGGTGGATGGCCTACCTGGCCTGCCGTGCGGTGGACGACACCCAGCAGGAGGACCGGTGCCTCACCTTCACGCCGCTGGTCACGCCCGAGGTGGCCGGGGTGGGGCTGGTGGTTCGGCGGTAGCAAGCGGTCAGTCGGGCAAGGCGCTCTGCACTCACCCAACCGGCGCGCCGGGCGCGCCCGGCCACCGAATATCGACCTTCCGCCTTCGCTGCGAGTCCTCGATCGAGCATGACTTCTCTTGGACCAGGATACGAAAGACCGTAAATCCTCCGCGTTTTCAGGCGTCCAAAGGCGAAGTCATAGGGCATCAGCAATTCAACGTTGCTTTCCCGTCCACTGGAGGCATCGGCGCGCCCACGTCAGTGTCCGAGGACGTCGGGAAAGGGAGAAGAACACGCGGGAAGACCACTGGGTGAGGAGTGGGGCAAAGCACGATGTGTACCGGGTCAGCGGGCTTCTGTCGGCTGGATGAACAAGGGCTCTTTGCCCAGCTTGAATGCGACCTGGTCGCCCCTCGCCTTCACGTCCCAACTTCGCCGTATCCCTTTGCGGTCGGTGATCGCGCCAGTAATGCGAGCATCAGTTTTGATAGGCAGGACGACCGCTTTCTCGGTTATCCCCGGCTCGTTCCACCAGTCCCACCAAACAACGATCACGGAGTCAGCCTTGTTTCCGAAGCGGTAGGCGTAAACGTGGGCCGGCAGATCGAGGATATCTTCGATGAATCGCTTACCCTCCAGTTTCTCTGTCATCAATATGTAGGTGTAGTATCCCAGTTTACGGACACCCCGCCCTCGGTCGCCCGACTCGTGTCCGTTGTAGATCAGTCCCGTGTGGTCGAAGTATCCGTCATCGTGCTTGAATCCCTCGACAAGGCCGAAGGCCCAGAAGGTTTTCTGCACGCCCAACGAAAGCGGATAAACATAGCGTCGAAGCAGGTCGCCTGCTTGCTGTGCTTCGCTCTGGGGCCGATGACCTCTTGGTCTGCCCGAGAACGAACCCATCTCGGTGATCCAGATGGGGACGTGCTCAAACCCTTGCTTGTCCAGGGCAGCCCGTACCTCGCGGTGGACCTCACCATAGGCGCGATAGTCGCCGGTAGCATTGCCGTACCAGTGGTAGTCGAAGATGTCGAAACCGGTTCAACCAAGCCGCTTGAGCACGGGAAGGTAGAAGTGGCGGAACCCGTGCAACGAGGAGCCGGGCCCGTGCCCCACCCAGCCACCGACGCCGCCGATCACGATCTTGCATCTCGGGTTGGCTTGCTTGGCGGCTTGGTAGGTCTCACGCAGGAGCCCGGCGTACTGCTCGGGCGTACCCTGCCTGTGGCCCAGGTTGGGCTCGTTTTCCACTTGCCAGTACCGTACTACCGGCAGGCCGGGGGCGTCGTCCTTGCCGTCCCCGTCATAGCGTTCCGCCACCGCTCGCACGTAGTCCTTGTATGCTCCTATTTCGCGTGGCAAGAAGGAGTTGGGATGGGTCCGAAAACGTGCGGAGAGGTTCCACAGGATGCTTATGTCCTCCGGCACGCCGCGCACGGTTGCGTCCAACTTGTCCCAGCGAAAGGTGGTCCCGGAGT
>CAZUAM010000568.1:0-4907 GCA_964618095.1 uncultured Planctomycetaceae bacterium
CCCCGCCGCTCATGCCCCAGCAATCCTCGGTTTATGAATAATCCGGGCTAAACGGGGCAGGGGCGGCCGGGATTGGTCAAGGAAAGCGGTCAACTCGGCTCATGCGAGGCCGTAGAAACGGACTGCGTTGTCGTGCAGCAGTTTGCGCCGTTGCGCTGGGCTGCGGTCTTGGATGACCTCTTTCAGCGCTTCGACCCACTGCCGCAGGCTCGCCACTCGCGTGCAAACCGGCCAGTCGCTGCCGAAGATCACCCGATCGGGGCCGAACACGCCCAGGCAGTGATCGATGATCGGCGCCAGGTCGTGGGCGGTCCAGGCGCCCTTGGCGGCCCTGGCGACGATCCCCGAAATCTTGCAGACCACGCGCTGGCGTTCTGCCAGTCGGGCGATGTCCCGCCGCCATTGGTCCGCGTCGTGTTGGGGTTTTCTCGCCTGGGCGTCGGCGTCCGGCTTGTCGGCGGAGCGAAACGCCCGGGGGTCGGCGTTGCCGCAGTGGTCGAGGATGAATCGGGTGTGGGGACACCGGTCGACAAGCTTTGCGGCCGCGCGGAGCCGGGTGGGCGGCACACACAGATCGAAGCTCATGCCCAGCTCGCCCAGCAGCCGGATCCCACGCACAAACCGCTCGTCGAGAAATTGCCCGGGATCGTCGATCAACTGCCGGACGCCCTTGACGTAGGGGCTTTCTTTGAAGCGGGTGATGTACTGCCGGAAATCGTCCGCTGCGGGACGCCCGCCAATCACCGCCGCAACCGTGGGGTTGTCCGGGCGCCGGCAGAGCTCGATCACGTGCTCCGCTTCGGCGAGTTGTTGGCTCGGCTGGACCGCGACCTCCATGTAAACCGCCTTGAGGACGTTCAGGCCCCGGGTGGCTTTGAGGTAGTCCTCGGTGGCGAACGTCCGGCGGAGCTGCTTCTCCTTTGCGAGCCACGGAAGGCGGAACTTCTTCAGGTCCCAAAGGTGCTGGTGGGTGTCGATGATCGGCTGCGGAGCCGGCTTCGACGAGGGACTGTCCTTCTCGGCGGCGTCGGCGCTGCAACCCGCAATGCCCAACGTGCTCACGGCAAGCGTGGCCCCAGCGGTTTGCCGGAGGAACCGGCGGCGGTCGAGGGGCATGGTGGATTCTCCCTGCATCAAGCGGTCCAAGACAAGGAAGTGCTGCCCAGCGGCTGTTGGTGATCTTACCTCAATCTATCCAGGAAATCCATCTTGGCGCCGTGGCCGGGTCTGGCGCAGCCCGGCGGTTTCTCGCGTCCTTTTCGCACGACCACCGGTCGCGGCTTTATGACTCCGCGATCATAGCTGTTTGCGGTACAAACACTCAAAGTCCAGAGTAGTCCCCCCAGATCGGTGTCCCCGTGCCGCGGATCGGAAAACCCAGTCTCTTGTCCGCAAGGTAATTGATCAGCGGTTGGCCGGCCTGCCAGCGCCGCAGGTTGCGGCAGAACAGGTTCGTCATGTTGTCGATCCGCCAGGCACTCTGACCGGCCACGTGAGGGGTGATGATCACACGGGGAAGTTCCCACAGCTTGCTGGTCGGAGGCAGCGGCTCCGGGTCGGTCACGTCCATTACCGCTCCAGCCAGCCGCCCCTGGCTCAGCGCCGCAACCAGGTCGGCCTCAACCACCAGCGGCCCCCGGGCAACGTTGACCAACAACGCGTCGGACTTCATCCTGGCCAGGGCCGAGGCGTCGATCATGCCGCGGGTCATTTCGTTCAGCGGCAGCGACAACACCACGACGTCGGCCCGGGCCAACAGGTCGTCGAGCCGGTCGGCCGGCCAGAGGGCCTCGATGTAGTCCGGTTTCTCGACCGGAAACATGTCGGTGGCCAGGATTCGCGCCTGGAAGCCGCTCAATAGTTGGGCCAGCCGCCGGCCCACCCCGCCAAACCCCACAATCCCGACCGTGCTGCGGGTCAGGTCGCGGGTCGGACGGCGGATGAACTCCTTCTTCTGCTGGGCGCGGAAGAACGTCGGCAGGCTGCGGTGCCAGGCGGTCACCAGCGCGATAGTGTGTTCGGCCACCTGGTCGGCCAGCACGCCCGAGGCGCTGGTCACCACGATCTCCGACTCGATGACCGAGGGGACCAGGCAGTGGTCCATGCCGGCGGCCGAGGACTGGATCCACCTAAGCCGACCCTGGCGGACCACGCCGTCCCAATCGACGGGCACCTTGGCATGGCCGCAATAGACGTCGGCCGAGAAGAGTTCCCGGGCGACCCGCTCCTGGCCGGCGTCGACTACTTCGGCTCCGGGCGCGGCGGCGGCGATCTGCTGGCAGTGGTACGGTTCAACCGGATAGCAAAGGACGATTCTCATAAGTGCATCTGCGATACCCTGACCGACTGGGCAGGGCTTTCGAGGTTCTCACTGGTGCAGCATGCTGTTGCCCCCCCGCGAAGGACCGTCGAGGATCTCCGAAGCAGTCCGCGGCAACCCTGGGAGTCCTCGACGGGACCCGTCAAAGACCCTATTCTGCTTGATTTGAAAGTCGGGGGCCACCCCCGGCTACAGTCGCCGCTGGAGGAGGGACCCTGAGCCAGGGCGGGATCGGTCTGGTGCAACGCCAGGTCGACTTATGGCTGCCCCCTAAAAGCTGGGGGCAACCCCGCCGGCTAGGTCTCGGGTTCCCGGAACACGGCGCTGGAGCACTAGTTGGCAAACACAGAAATCACTATAATTACCGAGTAGAGAGCAACCGGCGGTTTCCCACCTGGTGTGCGGTCCGTTGCTCTCGGTTGGGACATTTTCGCCAAGGACCGCATCTGCCGATAGCCCGCAGCGCCCCGTCTGTACAAAAGGGCGAAGGAGGTTTCCCCTGAGATACGACCAGTTTAAGAGCCATTTTCAGATCGGCACGGCCGCCGTGGTGCTGATGGTGATCCTGCGGTTGAGCCTGGGCTGCCACTTCTTCTACGAGGGAGTGTGGAAAATCAAGCATCCGGAGTTCTCGGCCGAAGGGTATCTCCGCCAGGCCAAGGGACCGGCGGCTCCGATCTTCTATGCCATGGTGCCCGATATGGACGGGACCGAGCGGCTGAAGATCGAGAAGCTCGTCACTGCCGAGAAACTCGTGGGCCGCTGGCGGGAGGTCCGCGACAAGTCGGAGGTCCGTTACACGGCGCCCATCCGGAAGAGGTTGGCACCGTACAACGAGAAGCGGAAGAAACAGCAGGGCGAACTCAGCCAGCAGGACCAGGAGACGGTTGAAAAGCTCGAGAACGAGATCGCCCGGCGGAGCCTGGAGTTCAAGCGTGGCGTCAATCCGATTCTATGGGAACATGAGGACAGGCTGGAAGCCTTGCTGGCCAAGAATGAAAAGGCCATTCTCGCCCACTTCGACAATCAGGAGTCGACCGAAGACGTCAAGCGCTGCCTATCCGCCATGAGCGACATCCAGAACGACTATTTCGGCGCCCTAAACGGCTTCGCGGGGAAGGATAAGGACATCCAAGCCGCAGTCGCCCGCTCGGTCAAGGAGGCGGCGCCCGTCTTCGACGACGGCGTGCCGGTCGAGAAGCTAGTCGGGGGCGGCCGACTGCGGGCCCCCAAGGGGCAGGAGATCCTCCGAGCCACCCGCGCCCTCAGGCCGGAGAAGTTCTATCAGCCCTGGAACAAGCTGAAGCAGCAAGTCATCAGTAAGTACGACCTGGACGAGCAGCAGCAGGCAGAAGCCGAGCGGATCTACCGGCAGTATAAGGACTCGCTGTGGCCTTGGCTGGGCGAGAACCGGGGGGATATCGCCGGGTACCTCGGGGCCTTGGACCGCCTGCGGCAGGAGCGGGAGGGGGGCAACACCGGCGCCGCCCACCAGAAGCAGCGGCTCTACAACGAGCAGATAAAGCTCCGCGGCGAGGTCGGCGGTTGGCTATCGGAACTACAGCAGTGGGAGGACGGATACCGCAACGCCCTCTGGGCGATCCTCACCGACCAACAGAAGCAGGAGGGAGCCCTGCGCGAGGGGTGGACCCGAATGGACCTGATCAACTTGGCGGTCACCTACGGGCTGACGGCGATCGGGTTGTGTCTGCTTTTGGGGTTGTTTACCCGCCCGGCGGCGCTGGGGGGGGCGTGCTTCATGCTGTTTGTGGTACTCAGCCAGCCGTCCTGGCCCACGATCTACCCCCCGCCCACGCCCGCCGAGGGCCACGCCCTGCTGATCGACAAGGGCTTCATCGAGATGATCGGGTTGTTCCTGGTGGCCGCGACTGCGGTGGGGCGTTGGGGCGGGCTGGACTACTTCCTGGAGAACTACGTGGTTCATTTGTACCACTCGCGTAAAGGCCGAAAGAAAAAAAAGAAAGAGGGATCTTGAAATGAGCCCGACTCCCCAAGAACCAGCCGCCCACGAGAACGCCTCGCCCGCCGCCGACGCGATCAAGCCGGGCGGCGAGATCAGCCGCCGGCTGTTCATCAAGCACGGGATCCTCGCGGGGGCCGTGGGCGGCGGCAGCCTGGGCGCGTTCTACTTCGGATATGAGGCGGCCGTTTCCGATCCGGTCCGCGTGGGGGTGATCGGCACCGGCGACGAAGGCAGCGTGTTGATCGGGGCCATCAACCCCGACTACATCCAGGTCAAGTCGATCGCCGACATCCGGCCCTACAACGTCCACCGGGCGTTCCACGGCGACGCCTCCAGCGAAGACCTCCTCAAGGTCCGCTGTGGACTGATGAACAAGTACTGGTGGAAGACCGAGGACGAAGCCCGCCGGCACGTCAAGGTCTACGGCCCCTACCAGGAGCTGATCGCCAACGCCGAGAAGGACGGCCTGGAGGCGGTGATCATCGCCCTGCCCTTACACCTGCACGCGGCGGCGGCGATCGTGGCCATGCGCAACGGCCTGCACGTGCTGACCGAGAAGCTGATGGGCCACAGCGTCCACGAGTGCAAGGAGATGGCCCGGGT
>CAZUAM010000569.1:0-2846 GCA_964618095.1 uncultured Planctomycetaceae bacterium
GAGTTCCGGGCACTGGACTTCAACGACCTGCTGATCCGGGCCCGGCAGTTGCTCGCAGACCCCGACCACCGCACCTTGCGCGAGCGGCTTGCTTCCCAGATCGGGCTGCTGTTGGTCGATGAGTTTCAGGATACCGACCCCCTCCAGGTCGAACTGGTCAAAGCCCTCTGCGGCGACGAGCTCACCCGGGGAAAACTCTTCTTCGTGGGCGACTTCAAACAGTCGATCTATCGCTTTCGCGGTGCCGACCCGCAGGTGTTTCAAGAGCTGCGCGGGCAGATGCCGCCGGAAGGGCAGTTGCCGCTTACGCTGAACTTCCGCAGCCAGCCGGCGGTGCTGGACTTCGTCAACGCCTTGTTCTGCGAAGACCTCGGGGAAGAGTACGAGCCGCTGCGCCCGCACCGCCCGCAGGTCAGCCCGACCCCGGCCGTTGAGTTCCTCTGGGCGACCGAGGAAGGGGAAGAACCGGGCCCCAGGGCAGGGCAGGAAGAACGCCTGCGACGCTGCGAAGCCGATTGGATCGCCCGGCGACTCCGCGCCATGCTCGATTCGACCGAGAAGATCGTCTACGACGAGGAGGGCACCAAGGCCGCAGCGCCGGCGGCCCGGCCAGTCCGGCCCGGCGACGTGGCCCTGTTGTTCCGGGCGCTTTCCAACGTGGGACTCTACGAAGAGGCCCTCCGCCGATACGGCATCGACTACTACCTGGTCGGAGGCCACGCCTTCTACGCCCAGCAGGAGATCTTCGATCTGTTGAACCTGTTGCGCGCCGCTGCCAGCCCGTGCGACGAGGTGAGCCTGGCCGGCGCGCTCCGCAGCCCCTTCTTCAGCCTGCTCGACGAAACGCTCTTCTGGCTCGCCCGGCATCCGGACGGTCTCTGCGGCGGGCTGTTTGCCGAAGACCTGCCCGCGCAACTCGATCCCCCCCAGCGAGGCCGAGCCCAGTTCGCCGCCGCCGTGCTGCGTGAGCTTCGGGCGATGAAGGACCGCGTGCCGGTCGCGGAGTTGATCGGCGAGGCCCTCAGCCGGACCGGCTACGACGCGATCCTCTTGGCCGAATTTCTCGGCCAGCGAAAGCTGGCCAACCTCCGCAAACTGATTGAGCAGGCGCGGAGTTTCGATCGTTCGGGCATTTTTTCGCTGGCCGACTTCATCACGCAGCTTTCTCAGTTCGTGGCCCGGCAGCCCGACGAGGCCCTGGCCGCCACCCATCCCGAATCGACCGACGTGGTCCGCCTGATGACGATCCACCAGGCGAAAGGCCTGGAGTTCCCGGTGGTGATCGTGCCGGACGTGGACCGTACCAGACGCAGCTCGCAGGCCTCGGTGGCCTTCACACGGCAGCTCGGGCCGATGGTCAAAGACAGGCAGGCCAAAAGCGGCTTCGACCTGCACATGCTGGCCGAAACGGATCAGCAGCAGGCCGAGCTGGTCCGCCTGCTCTACGTGGCGACCACCCGGGCGGCCGATTACCTGATCCTCTCGGCCGGCGTTCCGCAGCTCGGTTCACCAAGGGGGCCGTGGATGGAACTGATCTGCCGGCGATTCGATCCGCTCAGCGGGGAGCTTCGCGCCGGCTTGCCCCACGGCTACCCCAGTCCCAAGGTCACGGTGACCTCCACGGAACCGCCGCTGGACTCCCAGCCGCCCGCGGCACGGAGTCGGCCCGATCTCACGGAACTGATCGAGAAGGCCGGGCAGATGGCCCGGCGCGGCTCGGGCCGGGTGCCAGAATACCTGGCGCCCGTGCCGCCCGACCCGGCGGCCCGACGCCAGTACTCCTTCTCGCGCCTGTCCGGCGCGCTGCACACCGGCGATGCCCCGCGCCGGGCAGATCCGTTGGACTCCGACGTCTGGTGGGAGCAGCCGGCGGTAGATCCTCTCGGGCTGGGCACCTTGGTCCACGCGGTGCTGGCCGAGATCGACTTCGGCGACCCCGGCGACCTGCCGGCGGCGGTCCGCCGCCATGCCCAGCGGCATCTCCCCGATGCCGGGGACGGACTCGACGAGCCGATCGAGCTGATCCGCCGCTTCCTGGCTTCAGCCCGGGCGGCCGAAATCGCGGCGGCCGAGGAGGTCTATCCCGAATTGGAGTTCCTGCTGGCTTGGCCGCCGGGCAACCAGCAGCCGGACAAGCCGTACTTGCAGGGGTTCATCGACTGTCTCTACCGCGACGCCGCGGGCGGCTGGCACCTGGTCGACTACAAGACCAACCGGGTGACGGCGGCCACGCTCGCCGCGGCGGCTGCAGAGTACCAGATGCAGATGCTGCTCTACGCCCTGGCCGCCGAGAGGATCCTGGCCCGCACGCCCGCCGAACTGGTGCTCTGCTTCCTCCGCCCGGGGCTGGAGCATCATTTCCCCTGGGACGACACGGCCCGCCGGCGCGTACTGGAGTTGGTTGACCAGGCGCTCCCATAAAGCCGCGACCGGTGGTCGCGCCGCTGCACGAAATGCCCGGACCGGTCGCGCCGTTCCTTGGGCGCGACCACCGGTCGCGGCTTTATGGGCTATTTGGTACAATCACCGCATGGGTCGGACGATTGGATATCACATCGTGATCTCGGGCTACGGACTGTGGCTCCCGGGCGACGAGTGGGGTTCCTGGTCGACCACGTGGGACGAACAGATTGGACTGATCGAGCCGCACACCCTGCACCCCGGTGATCCGGTCCGCTTGCGGATGTCGCAGGAGCGTATGAAACACCCGCCAGTACGATTGAGCGATGCGATGATCAGCCTGGTGGTCGCGACGCTGGCGGAGTGTGTGGCGCAATCAGACTGGTCGATCGTCGCCGCGGCCGTCGAGGCCACACACGGCCACCTGTTGTTGACGTATACGGAAC
>CAZUAM010000569.1:2856-4905 GCA_964618095.1 uncultured Planctomycetaceae bacterium
AGACATCGATACCACCGTGAAATGGATCAAGGATCGAACGACCAAGACGATTCATCGACGCACTCCGCACGACGGGCCAGTCTGGTGTAAGGGCAAGTGGCGTTCGTTCATATTCGATCTGGACATGTGGCAACACGCCCTGGAGTATATCGAGCAACACAACGTTCGCCGCGGCGTCGGGCCGCGGCCGTACCCGTTCATTACTGCTGACGTCATTCTATAAAGCCGCGACCGGTGGTCGCGCCGCTCGTTGGGCGCGACCGGTGGTCGGACCGCTCGTTGGGCGCGACCACCGGTCGCGGCTTTGTGGGCAGCGCGCGACCACCGGTCACGGTTTTGTGACGGCGGCGGCAACGCCGGTGGCGGTTTTTTGCATGGTTGTACCCGAAGAACAACGCCGTTTCGCTACCGAGGTCGTCCGCAGGCTCCGCCGGGCGGGGTTCGAGGCGTACTGGGCCGGGGGATGCGTCCGCGATCAATTGCTCGGCCGCACGCCCAAGGATTATGACGTGGCCACTAACGCCACCCCGCCGCAGATCCGCCGGCTGTTCGGGCACAGACGTACCCTGGCCATCGGGGCCGCCTTCGGCGTGATCAGCGTCGTCGGTCCCAAGAGAGCCGGGCAGGTCGAGGTGACCACCTTCCGCCAGGACGCCGCCTACAGCGACGGCCGCCACCCCGATCACGTCATTTTCAGCTCCGCCGAAGAAGACGCCTCACGGCGCGACTTCACGATCAACGGGCTGTTCTACGACCCGATCGAGCAGCAGGTGATCGACTTCGTCGGCGGACAGGAGGACCTTGCCGGCGGGTTGATCCGGGCGATCGGACAGCCGCGCCAGCGCTTCGCCGAAGACAAGCTGCGGATGCTCCGGGCGGTCCGCTTCTCGGCCACCTTCGATTTCCCGCTGGAGGCCGACACCCTGGCCGCCATCCGGCAGATGGCCGCCGAAATCACCGTGGTCAGCCCCGAGCGGATCGCCATGGAAATGCGCCGCATGCTGGTCGAACCGAGGCGCGCCGACGCGGTCCGCATGATGCTCGATACCGGGCTGGCCGCCGCGCTGCTGTGCGAGATCGTGCCGGGCGACGATACCGAGCGTCAGCGCTTGGACCACGCACTGGCCGTGCTCGAGCGGCTCCCCCAGCCCGGCTTTCCGCTGGCCCTGGGCGCGTTGCTGCACGAACTGGTCGATCCGGCCGGCGCCCGGCGGGTGTGCCGCCGTTGGCGGCTGTCAAACAAGGAGACGGATCGGGTGGTGTGGCTGGCCGAGCATCACGCCGCGCTGGGCGACGCCCGGTCGATGCGCTGGTCTGTGCTGCAACCGATCCTGATCGCCGAGGGGATCGAGGACCTGCTGGACCTCAACGAAGCCGCATCGTCGGCCGGTTCCGACGAGGTGCCGTACTGCCGCTCGCTGCTGGAACAGCCCCGCGAGCAGCTCGACCCGCCGCCGTTGCTGACCGGCGACGACCTGCTGGCCCACGGCGTCCCCTCCGGCCCCCGGTATCGGATGCTGCTGAAGCGGGTCCGCGAGGCCCAGTAGGACGGATAGATTCATAATAAGCCCCAGGCGTTGGCCCTGGTCGATCAACTCATGAAGGAGTAGGCAGCAGGCAGTGGGCAGTAGGCAGTGCGCAGGAAAATGAGTCTTGCGGGGGTGGCAATTCATTGCCACCTCGAGCATACGGCAGACTCTGAAAACGAACCCGGGGGTGGCAATTCATTGCCACCCTGAACGCCTTGCCGGCGGTCACACCACACAATCGTTTAGCGGCCACCGGCACGGCGGCCTACCCACCAACCCAGACATCAGGCGGCCAACCATGGACAAAAAGGCAAAAAAGAAGATCCAAGCACTCAACCAGCGGATCCAGAAGCTCCAGCAGCAGTTGGCCGGGGCGAAAAAACAGATGGACGATCCCCGCGAGCTGAAAACCTTCCAACAGCAGCTCGCCGCCGCCGAGGCGGAAGTGGCCAAGCTCAAGGGCTCCTAGCCCGGATTATTCATAGGACCATCGTCGGGTAGGTATTCGCGTGCCACGGCT
>CAZUAM010000570.1:0-4865 GCA_964618095.1 uncultured Planctomycetaceae bacterium
AGAGCGGGGCCTTTAGCTGCGGTTCCTTCGACGCCAATCCCTACATCCTCATGAACTACCAGCCCCAGGTCCTCGAGCACGTCTTCACCCTGGCCCACGAGGCCGGACACTCCATGCACAGTTGCTACTCCGCCCGCAACCAGCCCTACCAATACTACGACTACGTGATCTTCGTCGCCGAAGTGGCCAGCACCTTCAACGAACAGCTCCTGGCCAGGCATCTCATCAGCCGCGCCCGCGACGACCACCAGCGGGCCCTGTTGGTGGGCCGCCAGATCGACGCCATCCGGGCGACCATCTTCCGCCAGACCATGTTCGCCGAGTTCGAGAAGATCACCCACCAACTGGTCGAAGCGGGCGAACCGCTCACCGTCGACCGGTTCAAACAGGTCTATCACGAGCTACTGGAGATCTATTTCGGCCCCGACTTCACCCTCGACGAAGAACTCGACCTGGAATGTCTCCGCATCCCGCACTTCTATCGGGCGTTCTACGTCTACAAGTACGCCACCGGGATGTCGGCCGCGTTGGCCCTGGCCGAGCGGGTCACCAGCGGCGGACGCCGGGAGCTGGCCGACTACCTCAACTTCCTCTCCGGCGGCTGCTCAAAGGATCCCCTCGACCTCCTCCGCGACGCCGGCGTCGACATGCAGCAGCCGGCGGCCGTCGACACGGCCCTGGAACAGTTCGGCCGCCTGGTTGAAGAGTTGGACCGGTTGATCTGAGGGAAGGTGTTCGCGAATTCGCACTCGTGGAAAGCCGCGACCAGTGGTCGCGGAAGCCCGAGACCTCACACCGGCTTGACCGTGCTGATCCAGAGAAAGGGCTTGCCGGCTTCGTCCACCCGCAACTCGTACTTCAGCCCGGCCTGGAAGAGTATCTTCCGCAGCACCAGGCTGTAGGTCGTCCGGCTGCGGGGATGCGAGACCATCGCCTTCTCCGGGTCGATGCCGTGCCGGGCCAGGGCGTTGTGGTCGATCAGCACCGGAACCTTCAGACGCCTGCCGATCGCCTCCAGCGCCGTGGCCGTCGAAACGTCCTGGATGTTGACGTTGTGGAACTCAAACAGCGCCGGCAACACCTTCGGCCGCGGCTTTTCGGGCTTCCAGCCCACCGGCCAGACTTCCAGCTTGGGCTGGGCCTTGATCACCTCGCAAACCGTTCCCCGGTCGAGTTGGCGCGGCACCAGGCACAGTCCCATCGGTCTGAGCACGTAGGCCAGCGCCGTCCCGCACGAAACCCCGGACAATTCCTCGCCCACCTTGTCTTGGGCCAGCACCTTGGCCAACTTTGGATCGAGCTTCAACGGCAACGACAGCCGGCGGCGGATCTTCTCGACGGCCTCACCCCGGGGCATCCCCCGCGTCGAGAAATCGACCGCCCGGGCCAACTCTTTCTGGATCCGCTCGAACTCCTCCCGAGTCAGCCCAAAGGCCGCTCTTGGCGGCCTTTGATCCTCCGGACCGTATTTGGCCAGCTCCTCCAGCCAGCGGGCCAGTCGGCCGGCGTCGCGGCGCCGGAACCGCCCGGCCGGAAGCAACAGCTCGTCCGACGACTTGACGATCCCCGTGACCACGTAGAGCCGGTTTTCCTTCGTGCCCCGCACGTCGATGCCCACCCTGTCGGCCACCTTCGCCGAGCGAATCCGCACGTTCTTCACGCCGGCTCGGCTGAGCGTCTGGAGCCACTGCTGGAAGGCCAGGGCCGACCCCTGGGCGTCGCCGACCAGCTCCAACTGCACCCGCCCGGCGGCACGCACCGGCCCCGGGCCGCCGGCAAACAAGATCAGCACGACCGAAGCGGTCAGAATCCGGCAAACTCGCATGAGACCTCCTGTCGTCGACAAAAACCCCAAGACCTAACAGGATTATAGCACGGCCGGGGGGAAGGCGAAGACGGAAGGGGGAAGGCGGAGTTTAGCGGCCGGGCTTGCCCGGCGCGTCATACCCGACGGCCAAAGCCCAGACCGGGGGGAGTTGCACGCCGCAGCAAATCTGTCAAAATGGTGACCGGCGACGCCCAGGAGACCTGGCCGGGTAGCTCCGGATGGGTCTGCCCCATCTTCCCATGAGACATATCGCAGAAGGAGTTCGACATGGCACGACCGGTCACGATGTTCACCGGCCAGTGGGCCGACCTGTCCCTGGCAGAATTGGCCGAGAAATTCAGTGGTTTTGGCTACGACGGGCTGGAATTGGCCTGCTGGGGCGATCACTTCGAGGTCGACAAGGCCCTGGCCGAGGAGGACTACTGCGCCAAGAAACGCCAGTTGCTCGAAGACCACAACTTGCAGGTCTTCGCCATCAGCGCCCACCTGGTCGGCCAGGCCGTCCTGGACAACATCGACGCCCGCCACCAAGCCATCCTCCCGCCCTACGTCTGGGGCGACGGCGATCCGGCCGGCGTCAACGCCCGGGCCACCGAGGAACTGATCAATTCCGCTCGGGCTGCGCAGAAACTAGGTGTCGGCATCGTCAACGGGTTTACCGGCTCGAGCATCTGGCACCTGCTCTACTCCTTCCCGCCGGTCTCACCCGAGATGATCAACGAGGGCTTCAAGCTGCTGGCCGAGCGGTTCAATCCCATTCTCGACGTATTCGCCGACTGTGGTGTCAAATTCGCCCTGGAGGTGCATCCCACCGAGATCGCCTTCGACCTCTACACGGCCGAGCGCGCCCTGGAGACCTTGGGCCGTCGCGAGGAGTTCGGCTTCAACTTCGATCCCAGCCACCTCATCTGGCAAGGCGTCGATCCGGTCGAGTTCATCCGCGCCTTCCCCGACCGGATCTATCACGTCCACATGAAGGACGCCATCGTCACCCTGGACGGCCGCAGCGGGATCCTCTCCAGCCACCTGGACTTCGGCGACGCCCGCCGCGGCTGGGACTTCCGCTCGCTGGGGCGCGGCGGGGTGAACTTCGAGGAGATCATCCGCGCCCTGAACGAAGCCGGCTACACCGGCCCCTTGTCGGTCGAATGGGAAGACAGCGGCATGGACCGCGACCACGGCGCCAAGGAGGCCTGCCAGTACGTCCGCAAGATCGACTTCGAGCCCAGCCAGGTCGCCTTCGACGCCGCCTTCGACAAGCAGGAGCAGGCCTAACCGCAGCCCCGCCTGAAGATGATCCCCCGGCAGAGCCCGGACGCCCAGGAGGAGTCCGCTGGATTTGTCTTCTCCCGGGGCCCCCGGCCGGGCCGGGGGTCGTCTGTGCGCCCTTGCGGTATGGGAATCCAAACCGGGCAATCGATCCGGGCAAGTGCAAGGACCCCGAATTGCCCACCGCCGGGCTTCCATGGTAAGGTGGAAGAGGGGCACAAGCTGATATGCTGGCTAGACTGAGATCCCCGGTGCGCACAATAGGTCGGAAAACGCCGCTGCGAGTTGGCCGGTTGCTGGCGGTTGCGGCGGGGCTATGCGCGCTGCTGGGGATGCCCCGGCACGTCCGGCCGGACGAGCTGTACCGGGCGGCAACCGAACTCAACGCCAAACACGTCGCCCAGATTCAGCAGTTGGCCGCCTGGTGCAACGCCCAACAACTGACCGAACAGGCCCAAAAAACCCGCCGCTGCCTCGGCCCCCGGGATCCCTACAAGCTCTACCTCCCGGTGTTGCCGGAGAAGGTCGGGCGGCCGGACCTGAACCCCGACGCACCACCCGAGGTGGTCGAGTGGGACCGGCGGCTGGTGCGGCTGCGACGCGAGCAGGCCAACGCCTTGTTCGACCTTGCCCGCCGGGCCGTCCGCGCACACCGCGTCGGGTTGGCCTGCGAGCTGGCCATGGCGGCCATCCGCGCCAACCCGGATCATCAGGCCCTCCGGCGATTGCTGGGGTTCCAGCAGTACCACGGCCAGTGGCGCACCGCCTACGAGGTCCGCAAGATGCGGGACGGCCAGGTCTGGCACGGGAAGTTCGGCTGGCTGCCGAAGTCGCACGTCGGCCGCTACGAGCAGGGCCGACGGTACTACCAAGGCCGCTGGATCTCCGCCGCCGAAGACGCCAAACTCCGTCGCCAGATCCGATCCGGATGGCTCGTCGACACCGAGCACTACACCATCCGCAGCAACCACAGCCTCGAGGCGGCCGCGCAATTCGGCACCAAGCTCGAACGCCTCCAACGCCTCTGGCGGCAGATCTTCGTCCGCTACTACGCCACCGAAGCCCAGGTAATCGCCATGTTCGACGGCCGGGCCCGCCGGATCCCGACGCCCAGATACCACGTGGTCTACTTTCGCGACCGGGAGGACTACAACCGCTTTCTGCGGACAAGGATGCCCAATATCGGGATCTCGATCGGCGTCTACTACGCCCCCGATCTGACCGCATACTTCTTCGCCGGCAAGGACTATCAAGACCGGACACTGTACCACGAAGCTACCCACCAATTGTTCCATCAGTCACGCCGCGTGCCGCCCGACGTCGGGAAAAACGCCAATTTCTGGATCATCGAAGGGATCGCGTTGTACCTGGAGTCATTGCGGGAGGAAGACGGCTACTATCTGCTCGGTGGATTCGACGACGAGCGGATGCACGCCGCAAGATACCGGCTGCTGAAGGACAACTTCTACGTGCCCCTGGAGGAGCTGACCACCTACGGCATGGAAAGAATCCAGAAGCATCCCAGGATTGCCACCCTCTATAGCCAGGCGGCCGGGCTGACGAACTTCCTGGTCCACTATGACGGCGGCCGCTACCGCGACGCCCTCGTAGAATATCTCTCCGTCGTCTACAGCGGCCGCGACACCCCCGACACCCTTGCCCGATTGACCGGCGCCAGCTACCATCAACTCGACAAGCAATACCGACAATTCATGGAGGAGAGCCTGCAACGGCGACCGTAGCGGCGGCGATCGGCAGTGCGTTCCGA
>CAZUAM010000571.1:0-4839 GCA_964618095.1 uncultured Planctomycetaceae bacterium
CGAACACCACCGGGACGGTGGCCACCAACCGGACCAGTGGCGGATTGACACGCATTAAGTCAAACGCGCCGAACTGCCAATGGCTGACACCCCCGACGAGGTGTCCGGGTTCGTCCCATATGGGGCTATGCCGCCACCCACACCATGCCAACAGACCCGTGTGCATAAGCAGCAATAGCATAACATAGACGTAACCAGCAAGCGGACGTGACCACGGTGACTCCGAGATCATAGTAGGACTCAATGACCGCTGTCCATCAGTCCGATGTTGGGCAAACACGGGTTACTTTTGTCCCCTAAGGGGAGTGAGACCAACCACCCCAGCCCGATAATGTATCGCATCGGATGCAATCTTTCGGCATTCACCCGCAGGCTCCCTCGAAACTGCGATCCAGCGAATTAATTCAGGGCAAACTGCGCGTCTGCAGATTTCCGCCGTCCGACGCGAATGCCTTTCCCTACTCGTTCTTCAGCGCGAATGTGTACACGCCTATCGAAGTCTCCCCACCCCGAGTTGTACCGGTTCGGACCACGATCTGCCCACCTTCGCACAGCCTATCTGGGGCGTCGGCAACTTCCAGTTCCAGGGCGGGTCCAATTGTAGAGTCCGCCGACAAACGGCATCGCAGCCAATCTGGGTGCGCGGCCACCTTCAGTTCTCCACTCCCATTAGCCCCATAGAGGCGAATCTGACGCTTCTTTCCCAGAAGCCCAGCCAGCGTGGGGGCCGAAAAGAGAATTCGCCCAGGCTCTGCGCACAGGTTACCAACGAAGTTGAGCTTGACGGGCAGACTAAGGGTGTAGTCCTGGTGTCCGTATCTGACATTCAAACGGCACCGAGTCTCAATCGTTCGTGGCTCTCCAGGGTCAGCTATTCGAAGCCACAGGTCGAGATAGCCAACGGTGCCTCCCGCGGGAGACGCACTGCCAGCCCGGAATGCCATCGGGTCGTTTTTTCCGACTTCGATTTCGATCCCGGGCACGTCACTCTCAAAGCCAATCACTTCTGGAGACACCGCGGAGAGCCCTCCCGGATACGCTACTCTCACCAGGCGTTCGTATGCTTGACCTGCCGGGGCGCTGGCTGCCACAATTCGGGGCGGATAGAGTTCCGGCTTGGGCGCGCCAAACCAATGCAAGGTGATCTGTTGCGGTCCGCGCGGATCGTTACTGAAGACGGCAAGATCCGCGTATCTTCGGCCGGGGCTCACGCCAAGCGTTAGTCCCACCTTGCCACTTCCTCCGGGTTCGATTCGACCGGGCTTGTCGGCAACCGCACATGAGCAACTCGACTCGATGCGGTCAATGATCAAGGGGAGACGGCCGGCATTTCGCAGCACAATCTGCACGTCGTGCTCTCCCGGCGTGAACTCACCCAACTCAACCACCGCGTCTGGCGTTTCCAACCGTGGCTCCTTCGCGAACACACTGGTCCAGCCAAAACAAAGAAAGGCAGCCGCGGATGCCAGCGCAACTAGGGACGCCGTTACCGCTATCCAGAAGGCTCGTTTTCGGCGAAATGACAGCCCAAGCCTGCGTGCGCCGCGGGCTATCACTTCCAGCCGTTTCACTTGCCCGGCCAGAACTGACACTCTCGACGCGAGCCTCTTCACCCACGTGCGCGGCAACAGCAGGACAGCGCTTATGCCCAATAGTGCAGCCACTACGGGCAACATCCACCGCAACAGCCGGTATTCGGTCGGCGACGTCAACGCCGCCCGGAGCTGTCCTGCGTGTTCCGGACTATCGGCGAACAGCAGCATCTTGCCGGTCCAAGTCGCCTCAAACCGTTCCCACCGGCGTAGCTTCACAGGATACGGCGGGTCCAATACATACACGCCTTGGGCGTCCCATTCCACGGCCACGACGTAATGGGATCTTCCCGTGCCACTCCGATCCACCCATGCCAGGTGGGCAATCGCCGGCCCGCGCAATTCCATCAGCCGGGCCCGGCTGACCTCTGCGCCGACGGGAAACAGCCCCAGTTTCCGGCAGGCGTCGGCTAGGTCGGAGAAACTGTGCGTGCCCTCCGCGGCCGGACCAACCAGGTCTTTGACTTCGTGCCATCCCACCTGGCGCCCCTTCCAGCGTGCGATCGTGTAGGTGCACGTGTGTCCGCACGAGTCGTATTCGTCCAACAGTACCGAAGGGTCATCGGGAGGCCTAGCTGCAGGCGCCGGCGCGGAACCGAGAACCGCGCTCAGAAAGAGCGGCACTATGCTGACCGTCGCCATTTTCTGGTACCTATCATGAAAAGAAAGATCACAAGTAGCCCAACGGTGAGCCCCGCGAAGATCCGTCGCCACAACCCCCATGAGCCGCAAGGCGGGCCGAGCTGCCCCAGATCCGCCGGATCGTGAATGGGGACCACTTCCTTGGCGTTCTTCATCAGGTCATCCAAGTTTTCTCCCGTATCTCCCTTGCCTGCCACGAACGTTACCTTTCGCACGGTGTCGTGCACGCGTGTACCGCCCGGAAACGCCAGCCGAAACGTCTCGTCCGAAAGCGGTAGATTCCATCTCGAGCGCTTCTGATCGACCACGGCGTGGATAACATGTGCAACCTGTCCAAACGTCGTTCTCCCGGGCTTGGAATCGTAGAACTGTATGGTAACGTCAACAGGGGCCCAAACGCCCGGCTCCGCTTCGCGAAACTCGTTCACTTTTGTCCGGCTGTACAGGCGTTCCATGGAGTGGCGGTATCTGTCAATCCGGGCCGGCAGGAGGCCATGCTCCGGGTCCAACCAGGTTCGCCAACCGAAAGATCCATAGGGCGTACCGCCGGGGCGCGCCTCCAACGCAACCATTCCGGAATCATCCTCCGCGAGCACACGGCTCTGGCGGTTGCGCGTCATCTGCACGATTGACCCGGAAGCGAAGGGGTTGCCCAAGTAGCCGACGTAGTCGTGCCCGTCCTGAATAGCCCTCCGCAGACTTGATATCGACCCCATTGCCTTTGGTTTGTCGAGCCGCCGCATGACTTCGCCATCGGACACGAAGACGCTTACGGGTTCCTTTGTGTCAGGGTCCAGTCGCTCGATCCGCCGCTTGCCGCCCGGAGCAAGAATCTGCCGGTACTCAAAGACCTCAATCTCCGATTGCTCACCCGGCTCTCGACGGCGCCACTCAACGATCGGCACTTCTCGTCCACCATGCATCTTAGTACCGACGACAACCGTCTTCAGCGGCCAATGACGCGTGCACTTGAGATAAACGTCGTATGACCGGATGCTCTCCGCCGACGTCTCCATCGACCGAAGGACGTCTTCCAACGCTGGGGGCGCCGCGGACGCAAGTGACATTATCCCCCCCATCCCGACGATGCCACCAACGTGCCAAAGAAAGGCAAATGTAAACCTCGCGACCAGACCCTTTTCAAGAACTGACATCGAGATCGCTCCTCCCTTGCACCTCACCAATCGAAACCTGACGCCAACGGCCAGTGGCATTGACTCCCCCAATCACCCACAACCACGATCTCCCTTCGTTTCACGCGCACCGAAGAGGCCAAACGGGATCGCAAAGGCGTGGGAAAAGCGTCGGCGACTGCTCCCATCCTCGCCTCGGGATACCCCGCCTGTTTCCCCGCGAAGCGCGCAAATGCTGTCCCTCCATACTTGAACTCTCCCTAGGAGCCCTGGGACTGGCAGTCAGGGTCGTAAGTGACAAACGTC
Source organism: uncultured Planctomycetaceae bacterium (assembly GCA_964618095.1). Taxonomy (GTDB): domain Bacteria; phylum Planctomycetota; class Planctomycetia; order Pirellulales; family Thermoguttaceae; genus CAZUAM01. Next base: position 3,674 of record CAZUAM010000571.1, read on the forward strand.
TGCTCGCAATCGAGTTCGGTAGGTGGGCCCTCGCACTGGCAGTAGTCCCCAGTCCACTCGCACCACGCGTCGTCGAGGATCCACTTCCCACAGCCATCGGGGTCGGGGTCGTCCTCTTTACAGTCGCTCACTCCCCAAGGGAGCGGGACACAATACGAGCTCATATTCCCTCCTGTACACGCTGCGCAGTCCTGGGCCTCGCACGAAGCCTGTTCGGTGTGCTCGTCACAATGGAAGTCAACAAAACAGTAACGACCCCCCACGGTGTGAGTACATGGAGGTCGGCCGCCGCCGACAGAAGCCATGTCAGATGCGCTCAACAGTCGCCCGTCGATGGCACTCAGATGAACGCCAAGCGTAGTCACACAGATCGCCACCAAGGCAGCACAGCCCAATCCGAAGACTCTGGCATTGGAGTACATAATTCACCTCCTACAACCATTTGGCGGTACGCGGCCGTTGGCTCTGGCCGTCCCACTTCGCGGCCGCACGAAAGCGAGACGGCTTGCATTCACGAAATCTGGTCCAAGGACCACCAATCAGTCGCATCTTCAGCTTGCCGAGAACTGCGCTACTCCGGACTTCACGTTCCCGACGCACCAAGCGTTCGCGTAGGGTTACACTGACCACGACGCCGCGCCTGAGCGTGATGTGTATGGGCGTTGCAGCGAACCATGTGCGAACGGGGCGCAACCGCCCCGTCACGAATCCGGAATTCGCCAGGATATCTCTCCCGCCTCGAAGTTGATGCGACGGAACTTCGATAAGGGCGATTCTTGGCTCCTCAAGGCCGACCATAGGCGATCCGCAGCGATCCGCGCAGTCGTCGATCACCTCTTGGCAGCTCGGACAGGCGGCGGAGTAAAGCACAACATTCCAACGGCCTTCGGCAAGCTGCTCGCTGATGTCGATGTATTTCAGCAACGGGAATCGCTTTCCGACCCACGTCTCGGGCTCCAGAACGACGAACTCGCTGTCGCCAAAGATGTCCCCCGTTTCCCTGACCGTCGCAGCCTCGAAGCCGCCCATCGGCACCGCTGCGGGAATGCCGACAAGCAGGGAGATTCCCAAAACGCAGGCGAGCTGCCTGCGGGGTCCCGCCCTCACCCCCGCCCTGGGCTGAGGAAAAACTCTAAGTCGGTGCAGGTTGTATTGTTGCGCGTTTG
>CAZUAM010000572.1:0-4830 GCA_964618095.1 uncultured Planctomycetaceae bacterium
CGTGGCACGCCTATGAATAATACGGGCTATTGAAAGACCTCAACCTGCCGTCCCCCATCGGCACCGCTCTGCCGGTACGAGACCGGCTGCGTGCTTGCCGTCAGCGGGGGAGTCACCAGCGGGGCCAGCCACCGTTGGACGAAGGCCGGGCGAATCCAGCCGAAGTGTCCGCCGTCGTTGCCCAAGGCGCGCATCTCGAGGTCGTACTCCTGCTGAATCAGCCCCCGCTCGTATGCCTCACGCTCGTCCCCCTCCAGCCCCTTCGGCACGGTGAATCCCCGGGCCCCCGCCGCGCCGGTGTGCCGTCCCTCCGTTGTTCCCACCACGGTCATCAGCGTCACCAGGACCGGTTTATCGGCGGGCGAGTAGAAATTGCGGATTCCCCGCTCCGTGTGGCTCATGGCCAGCCGCAAATCGTAGTCGGGCGCCAGCGTAGCGCCCAGCAGGATCGCGCTGGATACTCTGCGGCCGGGCGGCAACGCTTCCAGCACCAAGACAGCCATCCCCCCTCCGCCCGAATACCCGACGAGGTGAACCGGCCGCCCGGGATACCGGTCCTGATAGGCGATGATCTTCTCGGCAATTTTGCGGGCTTCGCGCCGATTGCGCTTCAGCCCGCGAAGGTTTGAGATCAGCAACCAGGGCCCCTCGGTCCAGTCGTACATCTCGACTGCCGAAGGCAGCTTCGCAGCGGCAAGGCCCACCAGCAGCTCGTGGTCGTTGGACTTGTTGCCCAAGATACCCGGCAATAACAACGTATAGCCGCGGCCCAATCGCTCGGGAGAAATCAACGCGTGGGTGTCGAGCGGCGGCTTCGGCGTACTGCAACACCCGCCGGCCAGACACAGCACCACCCAGAGGCCGATCACTGCGCCAACGGGCTGGAGCCTGCCGCCGCTTCTTGGCACCGATCGCCTCAGCAGCGCGCTGGCGGACTGTCCCACAACAGGTCCGCATTGTCGCATTCGCCGATAGCCCCGCCCGGGACGGCGGGGTTGGACGCGCCGACGTTCCAAGAACCCCGCCCTCCCGGACGGGGCCGTCCTCCCAAAGTACGACGTCGTTTGTCGACGACCCCCAAGCGATGTTTCAGTGCGCATCTCGACTTTGCATTGTCGTACGATGGCGGGCACGTCTGCTGCGAACTCACGCGGTGCGGGCGCGAAATCGAACCGCCCAGCACCCACTGGACCGAGCTGAATCCCTGCAAATTCAATTCGACCGGCACTTTCATGACTTTGAAGGTATTGGATCCAAGCCATACAGGCAAAGCAACTGCTACAGCCGCTATAATCGCTAGAGACTATCACCCGCAGAAACAGAAACGAATTCGATGAGGGCATCCAGGAGTTCGAAGTTGTGGGAGGCGACTCTGTCGGCAACTGGGACCGGAGAGTCGCCCGGTCGCCGTCGGAAACGCCTCCCACAAGGGGGTTTCCATTGGTGGAATTCCCGGATGCCCTCAATCAGATCCATGATCCGCCAGTAGACAAATCACCGTCGGGCACTGGAATTCCTGCTCCCGCCGGTTCAGCTCCGCATCCGGACCCCTTTTCCGGTCCCCCGGGCTTTTTTTTTGTGTTCCGGTCGCCTACAATGCGGCCTCATGCATTGGCTGCCGGCAGGCGGCGGCACTTGCCGGCTCGTTTTCGGCACCGGTTTCTCTGACCCTGGGAGGAAGCCATGGATACCCATCCCCCGCTGGTCCGCACCCGCCTTTCGGTGATGATGTTTCTGGAGTTCTTCGTGTATGGCTGTTGGGGAGTTGCCATTGCCGGGTACGGCCAGAAGTTGGGATTCAGCGGGTCGCAGATCGGCTGGCTGATAGCCGTCGCGGCCATCGGTGCCATTATTTCCCCGCTGTTTGTGGGGCTGATTGCGGACCGATACTTCGCGGCACAGCGGATGTTGTCCGTGTTGCACGTCCTCGGCGCCGCGTGTCTGATCGCCGCCGGATTTCAGAACAAATTCCTGCCGTTGGTGACTTTGATGCTGCTTAACGGCCTGGCCTTCATGCCCACCATGGCATTGGTCAACTCGGTGGGGTTTCGGCACATTCCCGACGCCGACAAGTTTCCGCGGATCGCCGTGCTGGGAACCCTCGGTTGGATCGCGGCGAACTTGGGGGCCGAGGTCTTTCTGGGCGGAGCGGCGAAGCCGAACTTCCTGTTTCTGGGGGGCGCCGGCAGCCTGGTCCTGGCCTTGTACGCCTGGACGCTGCCCGACACGCCGCCCAAGGGGGCGGAAGCCGGCGCGGACGTGTTTGGCCTCAGCGCCCTGAAGTTGCTCAAGGAATCCACCTTCCTGATCTTCATCGTCTGCGTGTTTCTGTTCAGCATTCCCGCCTGTGGTTACTTCTTCACGCTGATGGTGCCGATGTTTCAACAGCGCGGTTATCCGGCCCCGCTGGCCCTGGGTACGCTGAACCAGTTTGCCGAGATCGTCTTCATGTTCAGTATGCCCTGGTTCGTCTCCAAGCTGGGGCTGAAGCGGGTGCTGTTGATCGGCATGACCGCCTGGGCGGTCCGATATCTGTGTTTCGCCTCCCCCGTCTTCTCGTTCCCGTTCGCCTTGCTGGGCCTGGTCCTGCACGGCTTCTGCTACAGCTTCTTCTACGTCGGCGCATACATGTGGATCGACCGCCGGGCGCCGGCAGAGTTGAAATCCAGTGCTCAGAGTCTCCTGGCGTTTCTGCTTCTGGGCGTGGGCTTTCTCCTGGGAGCGAGGGGCGCCGGCCAGATGATGGGCCGGTTCCCCGCACCGGTTCCCTTCTCCTGGCAGGGGACCGTGGTCGAGATCGCCCAGCAACACGACGCTGACCCGAACGAGGCAAAAAGGGCCGTTGTCAAGCTGACCAAAAGGTCGCAGAAAGAAGCCGAGACCGTCGTGGACGTTGCCAACGGCAGCGTGAAGGTCAACCCGGAGTTCAAAATGCCGCTTCCTCCGTGGAACGCCCCCAAAAGCGCGTGGCGCTTTCTGAACCTTTCCGGTACGGTCAACAGGCTGTGGACCGGTAAGGAGCCCGAACTTGTCCCGGATATCGCCGACAAACTCGATCAGAACAAGGACGGAAAAATCACCATGGCTGAAGTTAAGGCCATGGACGATTCCGGCGTGAAATTCGGCGAGAACGCCTATTCCCGCCAGGAAATGATCGGCCTGTTCAAGAGGGTCGCCAACGCGCAGCAAGGCGGCCAGGTCGCAGAGGACAAGATCAGCCTGGACCGCCAGCAGTGGCTCAAGGCCCAGTCGTGCAACTGGACACCGATCTGGCTCTGGCCCTCGGGCGCGGCCTTCATCATCCTGGCCTTCTTCGCGCTGGTCTTCCGCGACAAGCCGCCGGAAGAGGAAGGCCCGGCAGAGAGTCCGGAAAGCCCGGAAAAACCCGGCACGGACGAAGGATAGGACGGGTCGGGCTGGAAGGTCGCGCCGGCTTCTAAGCTACACTTCCCCAGGGCGCTTTGCCCTCACCCCAGCCCTCTCCCAGAGGGAGAGGGAGCTTTTTTAGCGCCCGTACATCCGCCACACCCGGTCTCGACCTAAGCGATTATGGACCGGACCTCGCCCGCGACCGGCTACACCCGACTGACACCCTGGCAGGCTCGCACCGTGCTAGCGTTGCTGGTGCTGACCTGCGGCTTCTTCGTGGCCGTGACGCTCTCGCCGCTGGCTCGCGGAAACGTCGGCAAGGACCGGCCCGGGGAGAGTGACATCGCGCTGTATCGCGCCGAAGTGGACCGGATCCACACCGGAGAAGACTACTACCAGGCGGCCGCAGCCGAACTGGCCGCCCGCGGATATCCCACCCGAAGCCTCTTCAACTGGCGAACGCCGCTGCCGATGTGGCTGATCGGCCGCATGCCGGCCGTGGTGCTGGGCAAGGCCCTGCTGGGTGGGCTGGTGCTGGCGTTGATCCTGATGGCCTTCGAGGCACTGGCCCGCGAGCAGAACAACCTCATTCGCCGCCCCGTGGCCTGCGCGGTGTTGTTGACCGGCCCGTTGATGCCCTGCATCCTGGGCGACCTGTTCGTCATGCCGGTCCTCTGGGCCGGGGTGCTGATCGCCCTGTCGATTTCCGCCTACGGCATGGGCCGCCCCCGCCTGGGCCTGGCCTTGGGACTCGCCGCCGCCTTCTTCCGCGAGCTGGCCCTGCCCTATTGCCTGCTGGCGTTGGGCATCGCCTGGTGGAACAGGCGGCGGGCGGAATTGGCCGCGTGGGCCCTGGGCCTGGCCGCCTGGCTGGCCTTCTTTGCACTCCACTGGTGGCAAGTGGCCGACCTGATCACACCGCAAGCCCGGGCCCATTCGCAGAGCTGGATCCAGTTCGGCGGGGCCGGTTTCGTGATCGCCACCGCCCAGATGAACGCCTATCTGCTCTTGCTGCCGCAATGGCTGACGGCGCTGTACCTGGCGGCCGCGCTGTTGGGACTTGCCGGCTGGCACACGCCGCTGGGCCTGCGAACCGGCCTGACCGTGTGCCTGTTTGTGGCGGCCTTCGCCGCGGTCGGTCAGGAGTTCAACCAGTACTGGGGCTCGCTGATCGCGCCGCTGTTGTGTTTCGGCGTGGTAAGATTTCCCGCCTCGCTGCGCGATCTGTGCAGAGCAAGCTGCTCCGATTCGGAGCCTGACCCGCAAACCGGCAAGACCCAATTGACCGTTTAGCACTACAACGCCGTGCTTCCCGGCATCGGCGGTTAGCGGGCTTACCTTGCCCGCCGTGTAATCACCGGGAGTCTTGTCCACCTGGTTCCCAAGCTTCAGCTTGGGAACCAGGGAAACCGAGTATTCGCTTATGATTCCGTTGAACCATAAAGCCGCGACCGGTGGTCG
>CAZUAM010000573.1:0-4812 GCA_964618095.1 uncultured Planctomycetaceae bacterium
TCCGTGTCGACCATAAAGCTACCAATCGTAGCAATGACAGCTTGAAAGGGGTGCAGCCTAACCCCCTAACAGCCTAACCCCCTCATCCTGCTGCGGCGAGCGCCAAGGCGAGGAGTTGTTCTCTGCCGGCTCCTCACTCCCGATAAAACGCCACGCTGGCGAAGCTGACGCAGGAGGTGCCGTCGGGTTCGACGGCCTGGTCGTACTTCAACAGCTCGCCGCGGGCGGAGTCGATCAACTTCAGCATGACGTAGGTCGGCGACAGGCCGCAGATCCGGCTGCGATCCTCCTGCTGGGCCACCTGGGAGAAGAGCCCGGCCGAGTCGCAACGGCAGACCGCCTCGAGCAGCCGGCGATCGTCCGCGGATTGCTCCGCCAACCGGTTTTCGTCCAGCAGCCACTGGTCGCCGAACCGCTGCCCGATGTGGGCAAAATCCGCCGCGCTGATGTAACACACGCTCCCCGGGTGCTGGTCCGCCGCAGCCTGCAAGCCGGCGAGGAATGCCTGGACTTCGGGCGACTCGTCGGGTTGCCGGCCGTCGGCGAGGAACTCCTGGAACGAGCCGGCCAGCACGGGCACAATGCGGAACTCGCGCTTTGCGTCGAGCACGTATTGCAGGAACGTGGCCTGGAACTCAATCGAATGCTCGAAGCGATGCACCAGTTCGTCCTCGAACAGATCAACCTGCTGCCCCGCCACACTGGAGGCCAGGTGGGCGACCAACCGGTCGATGAATTGCCGGTCGGTCCGCACCACGCCCAGGGGAGTGTCGAAGTCCTTGCGCGACACGCAGAACGGCTGCTGCATGGGATTGTGGGCCGTGCCGAAGATCACGAACAGATCGGCCTTGCCGCGCTCGGCGACCTGCTTGTACGCCCAGGCATAGGTCGGCCCGCCGCGCCGCAGATCGATGTGCGGGCTGACAATTCCACAGAGTTGGGGACCATCGGCGATTACGTCCGAGCCGACCGAGCCCGGGCCCCCGCCGCAGGTAAAGAAAGCGGCCAGTTGCTCCCGCAGCGCCTCCGGCTCTTCGGCGTACGCCCCCCCGGCGTGCGAGGCCGAACGAAGCGGGTTGTTCAGGTACGCCTCGACCTCCTGGCGGCGGTAGCGGTCGAACCGCTGGCCGGCCAGCAGATAGGCCTCGTCCAGCCGCCGGACAATCCGCTCCACGTCGGCCAGCGGTGCCGCCACGCCCGTCTGCCGCTGAAACGCCGTCTGGATCTCCGCCAGCGTATGCTGCCCGTCCATCAACGCGGCCAACACCACCGCCCCGTATGGCATTACCACCATCCGCCCGAAACCCTCCGGGTCGCGCAAGGTAAACAGAAGCCCTTCCTTGGAGCCGACCGGAACAATCTCCAGCGGTCGCAACCGGGGACGCAACGGGATGGTCATCGGCAAGGTTCTCCTGGCGGGCCGTCGGCCGGACAGCGTATTCTTCTCGCGTCTCGAATCGATGTCAAGTCAAGCCTTGCGTCGGGCCGGTTTGTTGGATACAAGAGACTCGTTCTCTTGGCGGACGGCGACCGGTCCCGATCCGCCTCACCGACCCTTGAGCCCCCCGAATGGCACCATGCTGCGAACCTTCGTCCCACCTGCTGTGACGGTTCTCTGTTGTTGGCTGACCGTGGGAGACTTGCCTGCGGCCGACTGGCCGACCTATCGCGGCGACGGGCGGCGCAGCGGCTACACGCCGGAGGCCCTGCCCACCGGTCTGTCGCTGCGATGGACGTACACGTCTGGCCACGCTCCACTGCCTGCCTGGCCGGGACGCGACACCCGGATGCCGTTGGACCGTGCCTTCCACACCGTGATCGCCGGGAAGGCGCTCTTTTTCGGCAGTTCCGCCGACTGCAAGATCTACGCACTGGACGCCGCCACGGGCACGGAGCGTTGGGCGTTCTTTACCGGGGGGCCGGTCCGCTTCGCACCGGCGGTCTGGGAGGATCGCGTCCTGGCCGTCAGCGACGACGGTTTTCTCTATTGCCTGGCGGCCGCGGACGGGAAGCTGCTGTGGAAGCTCCGCGGCGGCCCGGGCGACAGCATGGTGCTTGGCAACGGGCAGATGGTCTCGCGCTGGCCCGCCCGCGGCGGACCGGTGATCGCCGACGGAGTGGTCTACTTCGCCGCCGGCATCTGGCCCTCCGAGGGGATCTTCATCTACGCCGTGGAGGCCGCCACCGGCAAGGTGCTCTGGTGCAACAACACGGCCGGGTCGATCGTGATGGGCCAGCCGCACGGGGGCGCCACGGCCCGCAGCGGCCTTTCCGCCCAGGGCTATCTGGTCGTCGCCGGCGACCGGCTGCTGGTTCCCACCGGCCGCGCCGTGCCGGCCGCCCTGAGCCGAGCCGACGGCAAGTTCCTCTATTTCCATCTGCAGCGATACGGCAGCGGGGGCGGGGCAGAGGTTGTGGCGGCCGACCCACTGTTCTTCAACGGCGGCTGCTTCTTCGACGTTGCCACGGGCAACATGACCGGCCGGGGCCTCGACCCCTCGACGCTGGCCGTAACCCCCCAGGATATGATTCACGCCCGCGGAGGCGCGATCTTCAGCAGCACCTTGACCCGGCAAGAGGTCGTCGACCGCAAGGGCAACAAGTCGACGGCCACCGTGCTGAGCAAGCCGAAGCTGTTAGTCAACTCTCCGTACAAACGGGTGCGCTCGCTGATCGTGGCGGGCAACACGGTCGTTGTGGGCGGCGACGGCGTGGGTGTGCTGGACCGCACCTCGAAAAAGGCCCTGCTGACGGCCGAAGTCGACGGCGCGGCCTACGGCCTGGCCGTCGCCGACGGCCGGCTCTACGTCAGCACCGACAAGGGGACGATCTACTGCTTCGCTGACGGTCCCGTAGGGGAACCGAGGAGGGTGACGCCCGAGCGGGACCACACCGTTTACGAGGACACTCATCCTGCTGCCGAGGCCGCCGAGGAGATCCTCCGCCGAAGCCGAGTGGCCAAGGGCTACTGTCTCGATCTGGGCTGTGGCGACGGCAGCTTGGCTGAAATCCTGGCAAGGGATACAACACTGCACGTCCATGCGATAGATCCTGATCCCGAGAACGTCGCCAAGGCCCGTGTGAGGCTCGATCTGGCCGGGCTGTACGGCGTGCGGGTCACGGTGGACCGGGGCGATCCGGCGGCGACGGCGTATCCGAACTACTTCGCCGACCTGATCGTCTCCGGCCGATCGGTCACCGAAGGTGCGACCGTCGTCCCTGGCAAGGAAATGCATCGCCTGCTGCGGCCGTATGGTGGAGTGGCCTGCCTCGGCAAGCCCGCAGAGATGAAGACAACGGTCCGCGGCCCGCTCGGCGGGGCGGGCAACTGGACCCATCAATACTGCGACCCGGCCAACACCAACTGCTCGACCGACACGCTCGCCCGCCGTCCGCTGGGTATGCTCTGGTTTACCGACTTCGACTTCCAGATGCCCAGCCGGCACGGCCGCGGCCACGCCCCGCTGGTGCTGGACGGGCGGCTGTTCGTCCAGGGGCTCGACGCCCTGCGCTGTGTGGACGCCTACAACGGCCGCACCCTTTGGCAATATCCGCTGCCCGGCGTACTGAAGGCCTACGACCAGGAACACCTGATGGGCACCGCCGGCACGGGCAGCAACTTCTGCGTCACCCGGGCCGGCGTCTATCTCCACACGGGCGGAAAATGCCTGCGGATCGACCCCGCCAGCGGCAGGCTCCTGGCCGAGCTGCCCGCGCCCAACAGGCCCGACGGCACAGAGGGCGTCTGGGGATACATCGCCTGTGTCGAGGGGACGCTGTTCGGCACGCTGTCCGACACGGAGCACCTGGTTAAATGGAGATACGGCCGCAGCGACATGAGCGGGCAGTTCACCGAGTCGATGCTGCTGTTTGCCCTGGACGCGAACTCCGGCAAGCTGAAGTGGAGCTATACGCCGGAGCACTCCATCCGCAACAACGCGATTGCCATTGCCGGAGGACGGGTCTACCTGATCGATCGGGAGCTGGCCAAGATGGATGACCTCCGCCGGGGCAAAAAGGACGCCCAACACCGGCCCGGCGTGCTGGTTGCCCTGGATGCCGACACCGGGCAGGAGCGATGGAGACTGAGCGAGGAGGTTTTCGGCACGATGCTGGCTGCCAGCCAGGCGCACGACGTGCTGCTGATGTCGTACCAGGACACGCGGTTCAAGCTCGATTCGGAAGTCGGCGGCCGGATGGCGGCATTCCGGGCCTCCGACGGAGAGCGGCTCTGGGACGTTCACGCCCGATACGGCTCGCGGCCGATCATCAACGATCGCACAATCTACGCCCAGCCGGGGGCCTGGGACCTCAGAAGCGGCCGGCAGAAGGACTTCCGCTTCAGCCGCTCCTACGGCTGCGGCATCCTGGCCGGATCGACCAACTTGCTGGTCTACCGCTCGGCCACGCTGGGCTACACCGACCTGCTCGGGAGCACGGGCACGGAGAATTACGGCGGCATCCGCCCGGGCTGCTGGATCAACGCGATTCCCGCTGGCGGACTGGTGCTGATGCCCGACGCCACCGATCGCTGCACGTGCAGCTACCTCATCAAGTCCTCAATCGCGCTTCAGCCGCTCGAACGATCGCCGACAAACGGCACCCAACAATGACGGCTGCGCCAAGTCGTCGTCGGCTTGCATCAGGGGATTGTTTCAAGCGGGGCGTATCGGTGCCGGTCGGAGTTGACAAATGGTCGGTGACGAAGGACCGACGTTCCGTCGGCCGCTAAACGATCTCACTCGGCAGCACAGGGTTGTTTAGCCCGAAGTTCCACTTGTCTCTTGTTCGCAAGTTGTTTGCACGCCGCGA
>CAZUAM010000574.1:0-4769 GCA_964618095.1 uncultured Planctomycetaceae bacterium
CTGCGTTTTCGACGGCAAAAACACGGTAAAAAAGGGGGGTGGCCGGCTGCAACCCTCGCCAATCCACAGGCTTTCCGGCCTGGGCGCGGTTTATGGAAGCTATCCGAGCCACTACCACCGAAGAGGCTCTCCCAGAAAACCAGAAAAGCGCCCGCCCGCGACGACGCGAATTTGACGTCCCCTTAACGCCCGCCGACTGCGGTCGTCGGGGTCTCTCCGCCGCGGTTGCCGTCGGCGGATCCGAGCCGTTTTCAAGCCCACAGCGGGGGCAGCTCTGCAAAGGCCAACTGCTGCTCGCACCAGCGGGCCACGCCTAATAGAGCCGCTTCCCGGCCCCTTCGCCCCACGAGCTGTAACCCGGCCGGCATCCCGTCGCCCGACAGCCCGCAAGGGATCGACACCACCGGCACTCCCATATAGCTCCAGGGCGCTTGGAACTTGGGGGTGCCGGTGGTGGCAAGGGTCGCCGGGGCAGTGGTGTCGGTCGAGGGCATGATCAGCGCGTGGACATTATTATATTGGGCCAACAGGGCGTCGATGTGGCGGCGGAGCCGGCGTTGGTGGGCAAGAGCCGCGGCGTAGTCGACCGCCGAGACGCCCAAGCCCTCGTCCAGCAGCGTCGCGATCATTGGCCCGTACGACCGGCGATCCGCCGCAAACTCCCGCCGATGATACGCGGCCGCCTCGACCGCCATGATCCGCCGGTGCAGCGGTCCGATTTCGGCGAAGTGCGTCCGGCAGCGAACCGGCTCCACGGCCGCGCCGCGCTGGCGTAGTCTTGCCAGCGCCGTCCGGGTGACCTCGCGAACGGGCCCGTCGGCCTCTTCCATGAAGAACTGTTCGAGGAGCCCCAGCCGTGGCGGTGCAGAGCGGCCGACCGGCTCGAACTCCTCCGCGCCCAGCAGGTGCTTCAAGATGATCTCCAGGTCGCCGGCGGTTCGGGCCATGGGTCCGGGATGGTCGAGGTGGTAGCTGACCGGGACGATCCCCTCGGTGTCGATCCGCCCGAAGGTCGGCTTGCAGGTGGCCACGCCGCAATAAGAGGCCGGGCGGACCAGGGAGCCGCCCGTCTGCGTGCCGATCGCGCCCAGGCACATCCCCAAGGCCACCGCCACGGCCGATCCGCTGCTGGACCCGCCCGGCGTATGGCAGAGGGCCGGGTCCCAGGGGTTCAAAGTAGGAGAGGGGTCGAAGCAGGCGAACTCCACGGTAACCGTCTTGCCCAGGATGATCGCCCCGGCGTTGCGCAAGGCGGCCACCAAGGGGGCGTCGGCCCGGGCGAGGTGCTTCTGGCGGAGCGGCGAGCCGGCCCGGGTGGGGAACCCCTCCACGTCGATGATGTCCTTGATGCCCAAGGGAATTCCGTGCAGCGGCCCGCGCCACTCCTGCTGCGCGAGTACCCGGGCGGTGCGGCGGGCCCCTTCTTCATCGACCAGCACCCAGGCGTGGACCCGGTCTTCGTACCGGCGGATTTGATCCAGGCAACGCTCGACCAGCTCCAGCGGCGCAAGCCGGCGGTTGCGGATCTGCGAGGCCGCCTCCGAGATGCTGAGTGCTTCAAACATCAGTCGCCGGCGCAGTCCGACCGATTAGGGCGAAGGTTCGTGGAATGGTCTTCCTGCCAGGTAGAGTATGAGCCGGTTGCCGATCTGGTCGGCCAGGGGGTCGTCCCCGGCCTGGTCCGCCAGGGTCTTCGCCTTGGTGGCGGTTTCGACGGCCTTGGGGAAATCCCCGGCCTCGGCGTAGGCCGCGGCCAGCGTGTCCAGCAGCGCCGGGGATTTATGGCCGGTAAGCCGACATGCCCGCTCCGCCAGGACCACCGCCTCCCGGCCGTTGCGAATCTGATCGTCGGCGTGCGTCGAGTAAACCCAAGCCAGGTTGTTCAGGGCCTGCACAAGCTTGGGATTGAGTTCGACGGCCCGGCCAAAGCACCTGGCAGCCTCTGCGACTTCCCCCCTGGCGTGCAACACCCGGCCCAGATAGTAATGGGCATCCGGAATCTTCGGCTCGATTTCGATCACGGCGGCGAGATGCTTCTCGGCCTGCTGCAACTGGTTGCCGCCAAGAAGCAATCGGCCGAGTTCCAAGTGGGCGCGTACGTGCTTGGGTTGAATCGACAGCACCCGCTGGTAGGCTGCGATCGCCTGATCGGCCTGGCCCATCTCAAGCAGCGCCGAGGCGAGATTGGTCTGCGCCTTGACGAACTTCGGGTCGATTTGAAGTGCCTTCCGGTAGTGGAGGAGGGCCTCCTGAAACTTCCGCTGGCGAGCCAGGACGAGCCCCAGATTGAATTGAACGTCCTTGCTGTCGGGCTGAAGCTCCGCTGCCTTGCGAATATGGCCTTCCGCTTCCCGGAATTCTCCCTTGTCGGAGAGACATATTCCCAAGTTGCAGCGCGCCGCGGCGTTATTCGGGTTGAGTTCCACCGCCTTGGCGTATGCCCGGGCGGCCCCCTCAAGATCGCGTTGCTTGACAAACTCGTTCCCCGCCCGGACAAACGAGTAATCATCCAGGAACTGCTCGCGGATTCTCCGGATCGCACCGGGTTCGGCATTGACGAACTCCGGGATGTTGGCCGCCCTGTCCGGCGCGGTAAGCTGGGAGAGCAGGACCGCAGGGCTGCTTCGGCCCTGCCCGTCGATATGGGTGAGGAAAAGTTGGGTGTAGGCCGACTCGGCCTTCGAGGAAAAGACCAGCCACCTGCCGTTGGGCGACCAACTGTGCCAGGAGTTCATCCGCGGGGTATTGCATCGGAGCCTGCGGGCCTTTCCTCCGCCGGCCGGGATGATGTACAACTGGCTGTCCGGCTGCAAGAGCATGAAGCTCTTGGCCCGGCAGAAGACGATCCATTTCCCGTCGGGAGAGTATCTGGCGAAGTAGTTGCTCATCCCGTTGCGGCTGGCCCCTTCCAGCGGTTCCGCTTTGCCCCCCTTCCCGCCGTTGAAGGGAATCCGGTACAAATCGTACTGGAAAGTCTGATGGCCTTCCAGGAATTCGCGGCATTCGTCGGGGGTCAGCAGAACCACCTTCTCGTCGCGGACATTCGTCAAGCTGTAGGCTTTGGTGCGGGCGAAGACGATGTACTTTCCATCCGGGCTCCAACTCGGATTGCTTTGGACAAACTGCCGGTCATCGGCCCCGGGGAGGGCATGAAACGTCTTGGTCTTCCGGCAATAGTAGGCGAGGATGCCTCTGAGCGGGAAAAAGAGCTGCGAGAAGGCCAAGTCCGGCTTGGGAACAAAAACGGAGCGATCCTTTACCGTGCTGATTACGTACTTTCCATCCGGGGAGACCTGGGACAGGAGGCCGAAGCTCAGTTCGTTCTGTTCCCTCTTGTAGTCGTCCCAAGTGATAATCTTGCTGGTGTGGACCACCATCTCTTCGCCCACCGGGAGGATCGCGTAGGAGCCCTTGCTGTTGGCATAGTCGACGTCCATCCCGAGCACGCTAGCGTCGGCGGAGAAAGAGTGGCAATTGCCGCAAACCGGCAGCTTCTCCAGCACGATCGGCGGTTGCGCCGCGGAGGAAATCTCCCCAAACCGCCAGCGAATCCGAGAAGGGTCCTTCACCGCGTCAATGAAGGGCAGGTTCACTTCCCGGTAAAACAAGGGGGCCCCCACCTCGTCTTCCGACGTGCCAATCGAAACCGCGGCCCCCGACAGAATCCTCTGCGGTGCGGCGCGATTGACGCCCAGCACGAACACCCTGGCCGTCTTCCCCAGCGACCGATCCTTGATCACCTCCCATTGGTCCCGTGAGGGCCTCCACCGCATGGCGCGGCAGAGAGAGTTCACCGGTTGCTTGCCGTCCGGGAACCGGATCGTCACCAGCCAGGTATCCGCCTCACGGCTGCCGTCCTGCCAGCGGAACGTCGGGGCCACGATTTCCGGGGGAAAAAGGGTGTTGTCGAGCGGATAATTGATCGTCAGGCTGCCATATTCCCGGTCTTCCCGGAAAGCGCTGAGGATTCTCGCGGCCGGGTCGGCCGATCGACGGTAGGCGATAACCAGGGCCGCAACAATCGCGGCACTCGCCACGGCCATGCCCAAGAGTGCGAAGGTCACTGACCTGCGCATGGGACTTCTCCCAGCTTCCCCAGCCGGCCCCTACGTGTTTTCTAATTGTACTGCCCTGTCAAAAAAATCGCCAGCGGGAGGTGGTTTCCTTGGCGGTTCGCCGGGCCCGGCAGCGGCAAAGTGCGATTGAAGCGGTTTTGCCGCAAAAAGCACCGAAATCCCGCCTCCGCTGGCGGCCGCCGCCACAGCGGATATCATTGGCAGAGGAGGCCCAGGTGGAGTCAGGCCAGAAAGGCCGTGGGAATCCCGCTCCTGCCGGAGGCCCCCCTTGGCAGACACCCCCGAGACCCAAAATCCTCCTATGGCCCTCTTACACGCCCCCTGGCACGAATTGGCCGCCCGCGTTTTGGAAGGCCATCGCCTGACCGACGACGAAGGGCTGGCCATCCTCCGCAGCGGCGACGAGGAGCTGCTCGATGTCCTCTCGGCCGCCTACCGCGTGCGGTATCGCTGGTTCGGCAACCGCCTGCACCTGAACTTCCTGATCAACGCCAAGAGCGGCATCTGCGGAGAAGATTGTGGATACTGCTCCCAGTCGAAGGTCTCCAGGGCCCAGATCCCCAAGTACAACCTGCTGGGACCCGAACAGATCCTCGACGGCGCCCGGATGGCCGTCCAGCGCCGGGCCAAGACCTATTGCATCGTGGTCTCCGGCCGGGCGCCCAGCCCGCAGGACCTCGACGCGCTGGTCGA
>CAZUAM010000575.1:0-4744 GCA_964618095.1 uncultured Planctomycetaceae bacterium
TGACGGCAAAACGCCGGCTAAGATAAAGTGTATATTTCAAGTCTGACCCCAAACCGGACGGCCAAATGACTATCGCGGGGAGAAAATGGAGCACACAACGATGTCTCGAACAGTCGCTTTGATGTGGATTGCCTGCACCGCCCTTGCGGCCACTCCAGCCACGGCAAGAACCGTCGCGGCGGCAAGTTGCTCCCAGGGAGACGTCCAGGCGGCGGTCGCCGCCGCCTCCGATGGCGACACCGTGGCGGTGCCTCCCGGCGCTGCAACGTGGCGAACGGGCGAAGAGAACCGGCCTGCCGTGGTCATCTCGCGCAGGGGTCGCGAGAAACAGATCACGCTGAAAGGCGCCGGCATGGGCAAGACCGTCATCACCGACGCCACCGGCCCCCAGTGCTTCCAGACGGTCATCAAATCGAGCGAGCAGGGAATCTATTCGGACGTCCAAGAGAAAGCCTTCCGGATCACGGGATTCACGTTCCGGGGAGCGGGCGGCGACGTGTTGATCTCGCTGGCCGGCTACACCAACTGGCGCATCGACCATTGCTGCTTCGAGAACAGCGGGCGATCGCTCTGGGTGTCGGGCTTCGGACTGATCGATCACTGCATCTTCGACAAAAAGCACAACGGTCAGTCCATCTTCGTCTCGCACCGCGACTTCGCCGGCAAACAGTACGGCGACGGGTCCTGGAGTAGCCCGCTGAAGCTCGGTACCGACCGGGCCGTGTATATCGAGGACTGTACGTTCAAGTACTACGCCGAGAAGCCCAACGCCGCGCTGGACGGGTGCAACGGCGCTCGCATTGTCTTTCGTCACAACACCTTGATCGATGCCCACGTCGCTTCGCACGGAACGGAATCCGGCGGCAGAAACCGATCCATCCGAAGCTACGAGATCTACGCGAACCGGTGGCATCTCGGCCAGCAGAAGCAGCGTTGGACGGCGATCTTCCTCCGGGGAGGAACCGGTGTGATCTTCGACAACAAGGTGACTGGCCCATACGGGAGCTTCGTGCTGGCGACCAACTACCGGTCATCCGCTGCGTATGCCCCGTGGGGGAAATGCGACGGATCGAGCCAATGGGACGGGAATGAGGAGCCCAACGGCTATCCGGCCATCGATCAGATCGGCCGCTCCACCGACTCCGGACCAGGCACACGGCAGGAGCTGGACCCGCTGCGGGAGTGGAACAACACGCTGCACGGCAAGGACGCCGATATCGCCGTCAGCGGCACCGGCGCGGTCCACGTGCACATCAAGGCGGGAAGGGACTTCCTCAACGATACACCGAGACCGGGCTACGTGCCCTACGCCTATCCCCATCCGTCGGCCCGCGAAGACACGGCGATGCCCGGCAAGCGGCCGAAATGACCCGGCGCGGTCGCTCGGCTGCGGTAGCACGATTGCCCGCGACACGTAGAGCTATCTCCGGCCCATCGCGGCAAACGGCAAATGTCGATGAGTGCATGGTGGGCGTGCCGGCTCTTGGTATCGCTCGAAGACGGCCCTGTGCTCTGTTTCGCGGCCTCCGAATGGTCAGCTCGCACAGATGATTGTCCGGTCAGCGAAGGTCCGGCGTGAAGTCGTCGGGCGTCGAGGAGGTCGTTAGTATTCAAATCAACGATTCGGCGGTAGGCATACTCGGCTGCGGACCAACCCTAGGAACCGGCCCCGTTTTTCCGGCTGTCCCAAGTATCCACCGAAAAACGAGACGGGGCCCGGTGCCGCGATGAATGCCCGAAGACCCCCTGGGTGGGGGAGACTCACGGGCAGCCGGGCGCCTCGTTTACTCGACACCCTAGTCGGAAGTGGGTTTGCCGCGAAAGACCGCAAAAGGCAACCGCTTGCACCAGATGCGTTGGGCACGAACTGGCCGTATACTGGTCAGCACGGCCCGTGAAACGCGCGGGAACTTACCTGCGGCAACCTGGCGGACATTCGAAAACAGATGTCTTGAAGGAGGAGAACCATGAGCAGATCTTGGACCGGCCTTGCCTTGTTGGCCTGCTTTTTGGAGTCCGTATTCGCCTTGAGTGCGACTGAGGCGGAGGGGCCTCACACCTCGGCGAGATATGTCCTCTGGTATCAAGCCCCGGCACAAGACTGGGAGAAGCAGGCACTGCCGATCGGCAACGGTCGCCTAGGGGGCATGATCTTTGGCGGAGTGGATAAGGAGCATATTCAATTCAACGAAGACAGCCTGTGGATCGGCGACGAGAAGGACACCGGCGCGTACCAAACGTTCGGCGACATCTACGTCGAATTCGGCGATGCGAAGACGTCCGCGCCGTCGGGATCGTACCGGCGGGCGTTGGACATCGGCCGCGCGGTGCACGAGATCCGCTATACCCTCGAAGGCACCACCTACCGCCGCACGTGTTTCTCCAGCCACCCCGCACAGGTGATGATCCTCCGCTTGACCGCGGACAAGAAAGCGGCGCACTCCGGCAGGATCACGCTCGCCGACGCACACGAGGCCAAGGTCGTGACCAAGGGGAACAAGATTACCGCCGCCGGGTCGCTGGCGGGATACGTGTACTCGGGCGGCAGTGCCCGCGGGCGGACGGAAGCATATGATATCACGTTGGAGTACGAGGCCCAACTCCTGGTGCTCCACGAAGGCGGCACGCTGGAAGCCGCCGAGGACGGGATTCGCTTTACGGATTGCGACAGCCTCACGCTCCTGCTCGCCGCGGGAACCGACTATCTCAACCAGCGGGAAAAAGGATGGAAGGGAGCGCATCCCCGCGGCCGCGTCACCGCGCAACTGGCGGCCGCCTCCAAGAAATCGTTCGATGACCTGCTTGCCGAGCACGCCCGGGATTATCGAAGTCTGTTTGACCGCTGCTCGGTCGATTGGGGCAAAACGCCCGAAGCGACCCGTGAAGTGCCCACCAACGAACGCCTGGACGTCTATCAGAACGGCGGGCGGGATCCGGACCTGGAAGAGTTGTTGTTCCAGTACGCGCGATACATGATGATCAGTTGTTCGCGGCCCGGCTGCCTGCCGGCGAACTTGCAGGGCATGTGGAACCGCAGCAACCGGCCGCCGTGGCGAAGCGACTACCACACGGACGTCAACGTGCAGATGAATTACTGGTTTGTAGACGCGGCCAACCTTTCCGAGTGCTTCGAGCCGCTGGGCGAGTGGTTTTACTCGATCCGTGGAGTCCGGCGCGATGAAACGAAGGCCACGTTCAAAACCCGAGGCTGGATCACGCACGCCGAGAACGGCGTGTTCGGCGGCTCCACCTGGAAGTGGTCGAAGGGCGACGCGGCCTGGGTGGCCCAAAACTTGTGGGACCATTACGCCTTCACCCAAGACAGGGAGTACCTCCGCGCGCGGGCCTACCCGATCATCAAGGAGCTGTGCGAGTTCTGGGAGGACCATCTGAAGGAGCTTCCCGACGGAACACTGGTCTCCCCCGACGGTTTTTCGCCCGAGCACGGCCCGCATGAAGACGGCGTTTCGTTCGACCAGCAGTTGGTCTGGGACCTGTTGACCAACTATATCGAAGCGTCGGAAGTGCTGGGGGTGGATGAGCCGCTGCGCGAAAAGATCGCTTCCATGCGCAAACGGCTGCTGGGCCCCAAGATTGGCAAGTGGGGCCAGTTGCAGGAATGGATGGTCGATCGCGACGATCCCAACGATCATCATCGTCATCTCTCTCACATGGTCGCGGTCTATCCGTGCCGAGGGATTTCACCGCATCGGACTCCCGCTCTCGCCCAGGCCGCTCGCGTCTCGTTGGAAGCCCGGGGACACCATGGAGACGTGGGCTGGAGCAACGCATGGAAGATCGGTCTCTGGGCACGCCTCCACGATCCGCAAAAGGCCTATTGGTACGTCAATCGATGGCTTTCCCATAACACGTTTGACAACTTGTTCAACGCGTGTTGGCCCGGGAGGGTGTTTCAGATCGACGGCAACTTCGGATACGCGGCTGGAGTGTGCGAGATGCTGGTGCAGTCGCACATGGGTGAGATCCACTTCCTGCCCGCTTTGCCCGATGCATGGCCCCACGGCAGCGTGAAAGGCATGCGAGCCCGCGGCGGCCTGGAGATCGACCTGAGGTGGCACAGCGGCCGAGCAACGGCGGCGCTGCTGAAGGCAAAGGCCGACGGAAAACTCTCGCTCCGTGCGCCCCAAGGCCAACAGATTGACGGCCCCGACACGCTGGAAGTCAAAGCCGGACGGACCTACGACGTGAGATTCAAGTGAGCCCCCATTTCCGAAAACGGCGCGCTGGGCGTTCGGTCTGTATCTCGTAAGATCAGATCGTCGTGCTTGGCGTTGATCCCAACCCATTCCGGCTGCCCAACCACACCCCTGACGTTACCACGAAACGATGAGAACTACGAAGTTACATGCAGTGCGAGTCGCGTCGGTTCGGCTTGCCTGCGCGAACGAAGCGGCACTGAATCCGAAGGGCAGCTTCGTGCTCTACTGGATGACCGCTTTTCGACGAACCACCTGAAACTACGCCTTGGAGCGCGCCGTTGAGCTTGCTGAAACATTGCGGAAACCACTGTTGATCGTCGAGACCCTTGGTTCCGGCGGTCGCTGGGCAAGCGACCGGCATCACGCGTTCGTGCTCCAAGGCATGGCCGATAACAAGGCGGCCTGCGAAGCACGCGACGTACGATACTATCCTTTCATCGAGTTCGAACGTGGTGACGCGATGGAATCCCGCCAACGCGTGCATACAAGCCGGCGTCCTTTGACGTTCGAGGCGATTCTTTCGT
>CAZUAM010000576.1:0-4743 GCA_964618095.1 uncultured Planctomycetaceae bacterium
GCACAACGCCTTTACCGACCTGGTCCGCGACCAACACGACCAAAGCTTCGCTTCGGTGCCCGTCGGTGCCCGGGATCGCTTCTTCTGCGTCTTCCGTGAAGCCAAAGGCCACGTCTCGCCGGACGGGAAGATCAGGATTCTCAGCTCACCAGACGGGGAAAAGTGGGACTCGGCCGGGCTGTTGGCGCTGGCCGGGCACGACCTGCGGGACCCCAAGATCTGCACCACCGCCGACGGCCGGCTGATGATCTGCGGGGGGGCGGCCGTCCGCCAGGGGTCCCGGCCGGCCACCAGCCACCGCTCGTTCGTCTTTCTCTCCACCGACGGCAAGCGGTGGGGAAAGATCCAATGGGTGGCCCGGCCGGACGAGTGGCTCTGGCGGATCACCTGGTTTGAGAAAAAGGCATACGGGGTGTCGTATTTCGTGGCCCCGGAAAGCCGCGCCGCTCGACGCTACGGCACCCGGCTATACCTGAGCGACGACGGCCTGGACTTCCGGCCGCTGGTACCGCAGCTTTTCGAGAAGAGCGGACCCACGGAAGGCACGCTGCGGTTTGCCGCCGACGGGACCTGTTACCTGCTTCAGCGCCGCGACGGCCAGCCCAGCAATACCGCCCTGCTGGGCACCAGCAAACCGCCGTATACCGAGTGGACCTGGAAAGACCTGGGGATGTACTACGGCGGCCCGAACTTCATCCAACTACCCGGCGGGCGATGGATCGCCGCGGGCCGGCTGATCACCCCGGGCACGGGCGCCAAGACGGTGATCTGCGATCTGGACGTGGCCCGGGGAAAGCTCACGCCGCTGGTGACCCTACCCAGCGGCGGCGACACCAGCTATCCCGGCCTGCTCTGGCACGACAACCAACTCTGGGTGAGCTACTACTCGAGCCACGAAGGCAAGACGAGCATCTACCTGGCAGTGCTTCGGGCAAAGTGAGCAAACCGTGCAGCGCTCGAAGTCCAGGCTCGGTGGAACGGGTTGCGGCTTCTTACGCAGCTTCTCCGGGCTCAGTCCAGGGCCCTTTTCGCGCGGGCCTTGCGCAACTTGGCCAGCAGGGCCTCCACCTCTTCGTGGCCCTCGCGAGTCTGCGAAACGACCAGTACCTCGATGCCGGCGGCCTCGAAGGGGGCGATCGAGCCGGGTCCGCCGACCGCATCCCAACTGAGCGGCTGAACACCGGTGGTGATCATCTCGATCAGCCAATCGTAGTCCCGCGCCCGTCCGTCCTGCTGATTGCGATGGGCCGGCAGGTCCGAGACGTCGTAGACCTTCGCACGAAGCATGGTCTCGGCTTCTTCCGGCGTGGTAATCAGCAGCACCTCATGGGCGATGGTCCACGTCAGGTCGTGCGGCCGGAGCATGAGGCCCAGGGCCGAACGCAGCTTGGCGCCGGCGACGTGGACGGTCACCGGCATGTCGGTTCTCAGGCCGGCGTCGTCGAGAGCCCTGTAGTCGATGACGACCTGGACCCCGGCTTTCTCTTCCAGAGACTCAAGCACATCGGCCAGGGGCGTTTTCTTGAAATCCAGCTTGACCGGCTTGCTCAGACTGCGGCGGATCGCTTCCTCCGGCGACGGCGCCTTCCGGTCCTTGCCGGGGGGCGCCTTGCCGGCTTTCTGCTGCTTCCGGCCCGCGTGGCCCTTTCCAGGTTTCTCTCGACGAGCCCCGAGCAGATCAGCCAGCAAGGTCTCGATGTCCTCGTGACCCTCCCGTGTCTGCGAGATCACGAGCACCTTGGGACCGGCCAGGTCGAGACCGACGTCGATAGACGCCGGACCACCGACCTGACTCCAGGAGGTGGGCTGGATGCAGCCCGTGATCACGTCCATCAGCGAATCGAAGTCCAACTTTTCGGAGCCGGAACCTTGCACGAACCGATTCGCAACGTCGTAGACCTTCTTCTCAAGTGTCGTTTCGGCTTCCGCCGGCGTGGTGATCGCCAGGGCCTTGGGGGCGATGATCCACGTCAGATCGAGTTGCCGGAGGATCAGTTCCAGGGCGGAGCGGGCCGAGATGTCGGAGACCTGGAATGTGACCGGCGCGTCGCCCCCGATGCCGACGTCCTTCAGTGCCTTGCGATCAAGGCGGATCGGGATGCCCAGTCTCTTTTCCAGCGACTTCGCCACGCCGGCCAGCGGGGTCTCGACGAACTTCAACTCGACCGGCTTGGCCAGTGCCTGCCGGATGGCCACTTCCGGTGAGGTCGCCCGGGGGGCCTTTTTAACCGGGGCCTGCTCGGCCCGGCTGGGACAATCGCGGCAGAGCAGCGCCGCTGTCAACACCCAGAGAACTACCGTCGCCGCAGAGAATCGACCAGACATGACCACCTCCTCTGTTCCCGTGCCTATTTGGTGACCAGACGCCCTGATTATAGGCCATTGGGAGGCCAACAGCAAGGGGGCCGTCCCCGGCAAGCGAGCTGGCGGGGCCGGTTGACTTTTCGGCTCCGGTCGATATCATAAGGGGTCTGTTCTGGCAGTCCGTCAGGGGCAGCCCAGATCTCCCTTGTCCCGCTCGATCTCTCCAAGGAGTACGCAGCATGAAACGCCTGACAATCGTGGTTGCGACGTTGGCACCCTTGGCCCTGGTTTCGCCCATGCAAGCCGAGGATTGGAAGCCGGCCGCCGGGCCGCTGATGACCCGCTGGGCCAAAGAGGTTTCGCCGGATAATGCCCATCCCGAGTACCCCCGCCCCCAAATGGTCCGCCCGGATTGGCTCAACCTCAACGGCCTCTGGCAACTCGGCGAGGCCGAGGCCGACGAGCCGGTGCCTGCGGCCAAGAACCTGACGGGGAAGATCCTGGTGCCGTTTCCCGTCGAGTCGGCGCTGTCGGGGGTGATGGGCCGGGCCGAGCGGCTCTGGTATCGCCGCACCTTCCAGGTGCCCGAAAAGTGGAAGGGCCGGCGGGTGCTGCTGCACTTCCAGGCGGTCGACTGGGAGGCCACCGTCTACGTCAACGGCCGCCAGGTCGGCACGCACCGCGGCGGATACGACGCCTTCTCGGTCGACGTCACCGACGCGCTTCGCTCCGGCCGCGACCAGGAGCTGATCGTCAAGGTCTTCGATCCGACCTCGCGCGGCAACCAGCCGCGGGGCAAGCAGGTCGATAAGCCCGGCGGGATCTGGTACACGCCCAGCACCGGCATCTGGCAGACCGTCTGGTTGGAGCCGGTCCCGGCGGCGCGGGTGGGGCGGATAACCCTGGTCCCCGAGCTGGACGCCTCTTGTCTGCGACTGACGGTCGAGGGTATCGGAACCGGCCCGGAGAACACTCTTGAGGCCGTCGCTCGAGACGGCCAACAGGAAGTGGCTCGAGCCGCAGGAAAGGTGGGCGCCGAGCTGAAGCTGAAGATCCCCCGCGACGGCCTGAAGCCCTGGTCGCCCGAGAGCCCGTTCCTCTACGATCTCAGCGTCACGCTCAAGCAGGGCGACGTCAAGGTGGACCAGGTGGAGAGCTACTTCGGCATGAGGAAGATCGAGCTGGCCAAGGACGAGGCGGGCTTTACGCGGATGCGGCTCAACGGCGAGTTCCTCTTCCAGATCGGCCCGCTCGACCAGGGATTCTGGCCCGACGGACTCTACACCGCCCCGACCGACGAGGCGCTGCGCTACGACATCGAGGTGACCAAGAAGCTGGGGTTCAACATGGCGCGGAAACACGTCAAGATCGAGCCCCAGCGGTGGTACTACTGGTGCGACAAGCTGGGGTTGCTGGTCTGGCAGGACATGCCCAGCGGGAACAACAAGACTTCCCAGTCGAGGAAGCAGTTCGAGACCGAGCTGCGGCGGATGGTGACAGGGCTGGGGAATCATCCGTCGATTATCATGTGGGTAATCTTCAACGAGGGTTGGGGCCAGCACGACACGGAGCGCTACGTGCAGGAGGTCAAGAAGCTGGATCCCACCCGCCTGGTCAACAATGCCAGCGGCTGGGCGGACAAAAAAGTCGGCGACGTCCTCGACATTCACAAGTACCCCGGCCCGGCCGCACCGCCCTCGGAGCCGGACCGGGCCGGAGTGCTGGGCGAGTTCGGCGGGCTGGGGCTGGGCGTCGACGGCCACACCTGGACCGAGAAGACCTGGGGCTACCGGGGCACCGAGAGCTCCCGGGATCTCACCCGCCGATACCAAAACCTGCTCCGCGGCGTCTGGGAGTTCAAAGACTCGCAGGGCATGTCCGCCGCCGTCTACACCCAAACCACCGACGTGGAGACCGAGTGCAACGGGCTGATGACCTACGATCGGGCGATCATCAAGCCCGAGGTGAAGAAGGTGGCCGCTGCCAACCGCGGGCTGGTGCCCAAGCGCAAGACCGTGGTTCCCACCTCCCAGGCCAAAGGAATCCCCTGGCAATATACGTTCACCCGGCCGGCCGGCGATTGGTTCAAGCCCGGCTTCGACGATTCCTCCTGGAAGGAGGGTCTGGGCGGTTTCGGCACCAAGATGACGCCCGGCGCGGTCGTCCGCACCCAGTGGAAGACCCCGGAGATCTGGCTCCGGCGCGAGTTCCAACTACCGGAGGTAAAAACCGACGACCTGGAGCTCCTGGTCCACCACGACGAGGACGTGGAGATCTACCTCAACGGCGTGCTGGCGGCCAAGGCCGGCGATTTCACGAGTTCCTACGAGGAACTCTCCCTGAGTCCCCAAGCCCGAGCCGCGCTGCGCCCCGGCAAGAACGTCCTGGCGGTCCACTGCAAGCAGACCAAAGGCGGCCAGTACGTTGACTTGGGGATCG
>CAZUAM010000577.1:0-4723 GCA_964618095.1 uncultured Planctomycetaceae bacterium
GGGCTCACTGCGCTCGACCCCAGCCACCCCTCGCTCAAATTTGGAAGTACTGAATTTAGGCGATCTATTGCTGCTACGGAGCCTGAACCTGTGCGGATCGTCAAATACCCTCACCCCACCCTGCGGCACAAGTCCAAGCCCCTGCGCCGAGTGGACGCCGAGTTGAGAAAGATCGTCGGCCGGATGCTCGAGCTGATGTACGAGCAAAAGGGCATCGGGCTGGCCGCCAATCAGGTCGATCTGCCCTATCGGCTGTTGGTGATGAACGCCGAAGGCGACGCGGCAGCCAAGGAATCGGAGTACGTCTTCATCAACCCGGTGATCGTCAAGCGGAGCGGCACGGCCGAGGGAGAAGAAGGTTGTCTGAGCTTTCCGGAGGTCTTCGCCCCGGTGAGGCGGTCGGAGAAGATCGTGGTTTCGGCCTACAACCTGGCCGGAGAGGAAGTCAGCTACGAGTTGGGCGACCTGCCGGCCCGGGTTGCCCAGCACGAATACGACCACCTCGATGGGGTGTTGTTCGTCGACCGGCTCAGTCCCAGCGCTGGACTGTCGGTCAAACAGGCGCTGGCGGATCTGGAGCAGGAGTTCCAAGGCTACCGCGATCGCAGCCTGATTCCCGACGACCGGCAGATCGCCGCCCGCTTGGCGGAGCTGGAAAGGCTACGAGCGTAGGCCGCGGAGGATGTGCCAATAGGCGCCGCGGGCGCCGGCGGCGATGGCGTCGAGCAGGGCCTGGTTCTGGTTGTAATTGTGATCGCCTGGCGTGTCGGGGCTGGCGGCGGGCGCTTCGTCCTCGGGCGGGAAGAACCGCTGATCGCCGGCAATCAGGTCGCGGACCAGCCGGGCCGGATGTCTGCCCAGGGCCGAGGAGACGTAAAAGGTCGGCCGCAGCAAGTCGACGGGACCATCGTAATGGCGGCGGACGTTGGGGTTGGTTTCCGCGGGCCCCTCGGCGGCGAGGATCTTGGCCATGGCGGTCCCGGGATAGACCCGCACGCCCAACGCCGCACCTGCACAGTCGGGATCGATGCCCTTGATGAACCGGATCGTCTGGGCGACGGTCTGGGGAGTTTCGCCCGGCCCGCCCAAGAGCAGATCCAGCATCACGGCCATGCCATGGTTGCGGGAGAGCTTGACGGCGCGGGCCAGATCCTGCTTACGATGCGGCTGGCGGTAAGCAGCCAGCATCGCCGGGTGGGCGGCGTCGCTGGTGAAGTCGATGCCCACGCAGCCGGCGGCGGCCATTCGGCGGGCCAGGTCGGCGTCGAAGGGGGTGACCGACATATAGGTGTACCAGCGGATCCGCCGGGGCAGCCGACGGCGGACCAGCTCGTCGCAGACCGAGCGGGCGTGGTCGGGTGGGAGGTTGAATTCGCTGTCGCAGAGGTGCAGCACATCGACGCCCTGGGCCAGCAGGGCCTCGACTTCGTCGGCCACCTCGGCGGGGCTTCGCAGCCGGGCGGCTGCTCCTTTGGCCAGCGGATCGGCACAGTAGACGCATTGCCGAGGGCAGCCCCGCTTGGTTTCTACCCCAATCTGACCGCCCCGGCGAAAGTAGGTTGCGTTGTCGACGGCGCGGCGGGCGGTGGGGATCGACAACCGCCGGGGCCAGGCGGGCGGGTTGCTGCGGAGCATCCCGTCCTCTCGATAGATGAGTCCATCGACCTGATCCCAGCGCCGCCCGCCGCGCAACTGGCCCATCAGCGCGACGGTTGCCTGTTCCCCGTCCCCCCGGATGCCGAAGGCCGCGCCGGTATGCTCGACGAGTCGTTGGGCGAAGATGGAGAAGCCGACCCCGCCAAGCACGACGGGGGCATCGGTCAGTGTACGGACGGTGGCGACGATCTGCTTCAGATCGGGGAGGAAGGAGGCCCCGCTGGGCCAGAAGCAGTCGTCAACGTTGCGAAACGAGACGCCCACCAGCTCCGGCCGGCGATCGGCGAAATAGCGTGAGAGCGCGGCGTGGCGATCGTCGAGCAGGCAGAGATCGAGCAGGTCGACCTCGAAGCCGGCGCGGCGGACGGCCTCGGCCAGGTAGTCCAGTCCCACCGGTGCGATCGGCGGCAGCATGCGGTTTGTGTTGATCAAGGTGAGCATCGGCAATCTATCGTGGCACGGTGCAGGAGATCCTGTCAAGGGATCGGAGTGCGGAGCCGCAGGCGGTTTTCCCCTTTTGTTGACGTTTTCCCTCTTGTTGACGGCGTCGTTCGGTTGGACGTAGAATTCGATGAGTTCGATCATGCCCGTCCACTTCCCTTCACCATCAGCGGAGACCAGTCATGGCACCCTCACGACAAGGCGAATCCCACCGGCTCAGCCGGCGTGAACTGTTGGGCTACACGGCGGCCTTCGGCAGCACCTTCATGGCGGCCCAGGGGCTGGCCGCCGAGACCACGGCCGAGGCGCAGCCGACTCGAACGCGGCCGGGAAAGCGATACGACATGAAGAAGTCGATCAACCTCTGGGCCCTGCCGTACCCGGACAAGATGACGCTCAGGGAGTGCTTCCAGCTCTGCAAGGACGCGGGGTTCGAGGGGGTGGAGGTGAACTACGCGCTGGAGGGCGATCTGTCGCCGGAGGCCTCCGAGGCCCATATGCGCGAGGTCGGAGAGATGGCCCGGAAGATCGGGATCCAGATCAGCGGCCTGTGCTCCTTTCTGTTCTGGCCCTACTCGCTGACGCACGCAGACCCGAAGCGGCGCAACGAGGGGCTGGATCTGGCCCGAAAGATGATCCGCTGTGCGTGGTTGCTGAAGACGCCGAACCTGCTGGTGGTGCCCGGGGCGGTCTACGTGCCGTGGCTGGCAGACGACCCGCCGGTGCCGCACGAGGTGTGCGACCGCCGCGCCCGCGAGGCGGTCCGCCGCTTGATCCCCGAGGCCGAGAAGGCCGGGGTGTACCTGAACATGGAGAACATCTTCGCCAACGGCTTTCTGCACAGCCCGCAGGAGATGATCGAGTTCGTCGACGGCTTCCAGTCGGAGCACGTCCGGGTACACTTCGACACGGGCAACATCATGCAGTACCACTTTCCCGAGCACTGGATCCCGCTGTTGGGCAAGCGGATCCAGAACGTGCACCTGAAGGAGTACTCGAAGAAGATCAACGAGTTCAACCTCAACGCCTTCCGGCCGCTGCTGGACGGCACGACCGACTGGCCGGCGGTGATCGAGGCGTTCGACCAGGTCGGCTACCGGGGGTACCTGACCTTCGAGTACTTCAATCCTTTCCCGCACTGGCCCGAGTCGCTCGTCTACCAGACCTCCGATGCGTTGGACCGGATGCTGGGGCGGAAGGGGTGATGTCCAGCCGAGAATGTACCGCGTCGAGCGGCCCAAGATATCATCGTCACCTAGAGACGCAGGAGTCGCTGGGGTCGCTCGGGTCAGAGCTTGAACAGTGATTAGCGGGCAAAGCTGTAGGTCAACTCTTGAAACGTCACACTCTTCACGGACTCGCAGCCTTTCGCAGTGCTGCTGGGGATAACGCGGTCGTGAGTCTTTGTTCGTGCGAGGAAGGTTTTGCAGTCGATCCGACGGGCAACTGGGCCGGGTACCTGCAAAAAACCTCGGGCACCATGCAGCTCGACCAGGAGCGGGACTACAATGAGGTCAGCGAGATCACCGACACCACCGAGTCGACCGCGCCGGGCTGGAGCATGCCCGTGCACAACGCCGCGGGCAACATGACCACCGTGCCCAAGCCGGCTCGCCCGCCTCTCCGTCCACGCTCATGGACTTCAGCACACACCGCAGTCCCTCAGAACGTCATCACGTCCCAACCGTCGTCCTGAAGCATTTTGGTCAGCGGCTCCCCCATGTACTTCACTTCGATTCCCAGCTCTCGAAGCTTTGGCGTCACCCCGTACATGTCGGCGCACGCCAGGCACGCCTGGAACGTCACGCCGTCGTCCATCATCGCCTTCACCTTGGCCTGAAGCTCCTTGTCGGCGGCCAGCAGTCGCGAGCTGGGGCCCCAGACGATCACCAGGTTCTCGTCAAACCAGCCTCGCTTCTCCGAGGCGTGCACGTACGTCAGCGCCATCTTGTGCGCCACGTCCGCGTCACCGCTCGTCCAGACAATCGCCAGCCGTGTCGGCTCCTTGTGGGCAGTCCTTTGCGCCCCGGCAAAGTGCGATCCGGCCACGGCCGAGACCACACAAGCCAATCCGGCAACAACCCACAGGTTCCTCTTACGTCTCATCACGCTTCTCCTTCTTCGTCAGTGGCGGCAGTACGGTCCTCGATTCCTCAGAAAGTGTGCCGGTTCCCCTCGCCGTCCGATCAGTATTCTCCCGTTCCGCCGCCTGCGCCGTCAACTGGTTCCGCACATCGCGCCGCCAGCGGCGTTCCTTCAGCAGCCGGCCGGGACACCCTTCGGTCGATCCTTTCGACGGGGTCGGCAGCCCCGCGCCGAACCAGCTTGATGCCGTCCGCACCAACCGCCAAAACGTACCAGGGCCCGTGGCATCTTGCTCAGCGCGACGCCGCACCGGGCTCATAGACCGGCAGAATGACGTGCGAGGGATGCCCGGCGGAGAGGTGAATCGTGTTGGTGGCGATCCGCGCTTCCTGCCCGTCTCCCCACGATCCCCCGATGTTCAGATTCGGCTCGAAACGCGGCGAGTTGGACGAAGAGACGGCCACGCGGATCCGGTGCCCACGGTTGAAGATGATCGACGTGCTCCACAGATCGATCGAAAGCTTGTAGACCTTGCCCGGCT
>CAZUAM010000578.1:0-4716 GCA_964618095.1 uncultured Planctomycetaceae bacterium
AGTTGGCCGAGTTTCCGGGGGCTCGCTGCGCTCGACCCCGGCCACCCGTGTTTGGTAAATGGCAAATTTGGAACTACTGAATTTCCCGCTTCCACGACCATCCTACCCGTTTAGCCGCCGACGGCAGGTGGGCGCGGCAACGGACAACGTGATCGCCGACGTGCCGTCGGCGGCTAAACCAGGCAGATGCCGGTCTACGAGGTAGCCCGGTGGCGGAGGTGGTCCAGGACGACCGCACCGATGATGATGCCACCGATGACCATCTCTTGGACCCACTTGGGCCAGCCCATCTGTTGCCCGCCCATGTAGAGGATGGTGATGATCAGCGCCCCGATCACGCTGCCCAGGATCGACCCTTCGCCGCCCATCAGGCTCCCGCCGCCGATGACGACCGCGGCAATCACAAACAGCTCGTAGGCCACAGCGGTGGTCGGCTGGCCGATGCCGCTGACGAAGGAGAACTGCATCAACCCGGCAAGCCCGCCAAAGAACCCGGCAAGTGTGTAGACGATGATCTTGGTACGGCCTACGGGCACGCCGCAGAGCCGGGCCGTTTCTTGGTTGGAGCCGACCGCGAAGATGTGCCGGCCCAGGCGGGTGTAGCGGAGAAGCACCGCGGCGCCGACGGCCGAAATGATCAAGATCCAGACACCCGGCGGCAGAAGCATCCAGCTCCGCGAGGGATCCGCGCTGGAGAGGGTGGGGTCCATGATGCCGGTGATCCAGGTGTCTTCCTGGGGATAGATGTCTTTCTCGTCGGCCACGCCCTTGGCCAGTCCGCGGAAGATGCCCATCGTACCCAGCGTGACGATGAACGGCACCAGGCGGAGCCCGACGATCACCAGGCCGTTGAGCATTCCGGCCAGCGCGGCCGCGGTGACCGCGGCCAGCACGGCAAGGATGGGGAGCATCACCGGCCACTGGTGTATTAGGTAAACGACTTCGGCGCTTCCCCCGTCGGTGGGCGCGACATCCCAGTGGATATTCAGCGTCCAAGCGACCGTGACCACCGTCAAGGCGATCACCGATCCGATCGAGAGGTCGATGCCGGCAGTGATGATCACCATCGTCATGCCCAGCGCCGCAGTGGCGTAGACGGCGCTCTGACGGAGGATATTCTCCAGGTTGCGGAGGGTGTAGAACTTGCCCCCCTCGATCAGCAGGGCGAAGAACAGAAACACCACCAGTAGTGCGAGAAACCGGCCCAGGGTGTTAAACCACGCCGACTGCCAGATCGAGAGCCTGGCCCGGTGGGCGGACGGTTGGGCAAGCTTGGGCTGTTCGGTCATGCTTCTAGGTCCTGTCCGGTAGCGGCGAGCATGAGTTGGTGTTCGTTCCATTGGGCGACGGGTTTGGCCGCACCCAGGCGGCCTCGACACATCACGGCGATCCGGTCGCACACGCCCAACAGCTCCGGGAGGTAGCTGCTGATCATCAGGACGGCCTTGGGCTTTCGACCCGCCCGTTGATCGCCCCGCGCCAACTCGTCGATCAGGCGATAGATCTGGGCCTTGGAGCCGACGTCGATTCCGCGGGTGGGCTCGTCCAGGAGCAGGACGTCCACGTCGGCGTGGAGCAGCCGGGCGAGTGCCACCTTCTGCTGGTTTCCGCCGGAGAGCGCGTCGACCGGCTGCGTGGCCGAGAGACACTTAATCGGGATTCTGTCAATCCACGGGCGGCAGGCCGCGGCTTGCTTCGAGGGGGTCACAAACCACCCCGGACCGAGTCCCTTGAGTTGCGGCAGGGTGACGTTGTCGGCGATCGACAGCCCCGTCGCCAATCCTTCGTTCTTGCGATCCTCGCTGACCATGCCCGCCCGCTGTTTCCAGCGGGCGGCGGGCGAGGCCCAACCGCCGTACGATCCGATCTTCACGCTGCCGGAAGCCACCCGGTCGAGTCCGAAGATCGCGCGGACCAGTTCGGTCCGGCCGGCACCGACCAGCCCGGCGATACCCAACACCTCTCCGCGGCGGAGGGCCAGGGTGGCCGAGGCCGGTTTGGCGACGCCCGCCAGGGCCCGCACTTCCAGCAGCACGTCACCGCTAGTGCGTTTGTGTCGCGGGTAGAGATCGCCCACCTCGCGGCCGACCATCAGGGCCACCAACCGGGTAGTGGTCGCTTCGGCCGTGAGGCCGCCGCCGACGGTCCGGCCGTCGCGCAAGACGGTGTATCGGTTGCTGATCTGCTGCACCTCTTCCAGGAAGTGGGAGATGTAGACGATGGCCAGGTGCTTGGCCTTCAATCGGCGGATCAGGGCAAAGAGGTTTTCCGTGTCGCTCTGGGTCAAGCTGCTGGTCGGCTCGTCCAGGACGAGCACCCGGCACTGCACGGCTACCGCCCGGGCAATCTCCACCATTTGCTGCTTGGCAAGGGGCAGCTTGCGGACCTCAATTTCCGGGGGCAGGTCGGCGACCCCAATCTGGCGGAGCGCCTCGGCTGCACGGCGGCGGATCTCCGCCCAGCGCACTAGCGGCCCGGCCGTCGGCTCGATCCCCAGCAGAATGTTCTCCATCACCGACAGATGCGGCGCCAGCGAGAGCTCCTGGTAGATCATGGCCACGCCGCTTTTTCGGGCGTGAAGGGGACTGCGCGGGGCGTAGGGGAGGCCGTCGAGCCACATCCGGCCTTGGTCGGGGGCGTGCGCCCCGGAGAGGACCTTCATCAGCGTGCTCTTGCCCGCCCCGTTTTCCCCGATCAACGCGTGCACTTCTCCGGCAGGAACGGCCAGATCCACGCCTTGCAGCGCACGGGTCGCCCCAAAGCGCTTGTGCACTCCGCGCATCTCGAGCCGCAACGGCTCGTCTGAGCCCGCGGCGTTGCCGGGTCTGTCGGTCATGCTTGATCCATGCCGGGCAACTTACGCAATCGTGTGGCCGGGCAAGAGGAAGCCATTTAGCCGGCTTACCTTGCCCGCCGCGAGATTTCACCCGTTTAGCCGCCGACGGCACGTGGGCGCGGCAACGGGCGACGATATCGCCGACGTGCCGTCGGCGGCTAAACCAGGAACAGGAAGTTATTCCCCAACCATTGCTTAATTCTTCAGCCCCACCAGTTTGCGGAGGGCTTGGTCGTCTTCCAGTCGCTCGCGGGTCACGAGTTCCACGCCGGTGTCGATGAACGATTCAACTTTCTCACCGCGGAGGTGGTTGACCAGCGTCTTGACGGCCAGGTAGCCCATCTTGCGCGGGTTCTGCACCACCAGGGCATCCAGCTTGCCGGCTTGCAGCGAATCGACCAGCCTGGGCGTAAAATCGAACCCCACGAACTTCGCGTTTACCTCGACGCCGCTCTTGCGCAAGTCTTCCAGGGCGGCCAGCATCCCCAAGCTGGCCCGGTCGTTGCAGGCAAAGACGCCGTCCAACTGGAGCTTGTCCCCGCTGACGAAACCCTCCAGGGTGTTTGTGGCGGTCTTCTTGCAGCCGGCCACGGTGGCGTCTTCGCCAAAGGGATCGGCCAGAACCGTCACGCCGGCGGCCCTAACGGTCTCCAGGAACCCTTCGGCCCGGGCCTCGGTGCTGGCCGTGCCCTGGATGAACCGCATGACCATCACGTTGCGGTTCTTCTTCCCCAGCAGCTCGATCAGGTGCTTTCCCCCCAGGACGCCGCCCTGCTTGTTGTTGGTGGCCACGAAGCTCGTGTGGGCATCGCCGTCGACGGCCGAGTCGAAGATCACCACCGGGATACCGGCCTCCACGGCGCGCTGCACCGGCTTGCGCATGGCGACGGGGTTCAGCGGGGCCAGCGCGATCCCGTCCACGTCGAGGTTGACCATGTTTTCGATGATCTTTTTCTGCTCGGCGATTTCCGTCTCCGTGAGCGGTCCCTCCCATTTCATCTCCACGTCGAGTTCCTGTGCCGCTTCCCGGGCACCCTCCTCGACGGTCTCCCAGAACTCGGCGCCCGTGCTCTTGGGGATCACCGCAATGACCAAGCGCCCCGATTCACCGTCGCTTTGGCCCTGGCCGCATCCGACCACAACCGGCAGACACAATCCGCACAATACGGTAAACATGAAAGCTCGCATGTCTCATACCTCGAATCTTGACTGGCCCCATGAGCTTGGTGACGAACAATTGGAAAAAGGTCCCCGTTGATGAACTCACCCGAGCCGATCGGCCGAAATCGCTTGGGGTGAACATCGGGATTTCTGCCACGCTTCGCGCCCGATCCCTTGCCCGGAGCGTAATCGGCTCATAGGGGGCTTGTCAAGCCCGGTAGAACTCGGACCGGTCTGGGCGCCGACAACCCCCTTGCACCATGGTCGAAGCCCCGCCGGATCACGGGCTCAAAGGTTCTATTGTCTCGCAGCAGTCGGCCCGGGCAAGGGGGGCAGCAATCGAATCACGAGGCAAGCCACGACCGCCCGAACAGTGGTCGGCGGCACATCGCACCCGATTATTGAGGTTGGACCCGAAGACCGGCGCCGCGCAGGGCGCCTGGCCCCGGTGGTCTTGAAGACGGCCTTCTGGTCGTGGGCCCATCTGCCGGCCCGGGCCGGTTTGCCAAGCCTGCTCGACTTTTGCCTCCCGCACGGTTCGGCTATCATGGCGGCGAAAGGTCAATCATAATCTGCGAAGTGTCCATGGCCCAAGAACCTCTCGATTCCCCAGAGACCGTCAAAAAGCCCCCGCAGGAACTGACGGTCAAAGCCGTGCTGCTGGGCTGCGGCGCCCTGACGGCGTTGAGCGCAATGACCGATTACATCGCCTACGAACA
>CAZUAM010000579.1:0-4709 GCA_964618095.1 uncultured Planctomycetaceae bacterium
AACGCCGGCCGACCAGGCCAAGCTGCTCAAGGAATTGGGCTACGACGGGATGGCCCACGTGTGGCTCGACGGTGTGCACAGCGCGATCAAGGCGGCCGACGACAACGGCCTGAAGCTGTTTCAGATCTACATCAGGGCCTCGCTCGCCCCCGACGGACCGAAATACGATCCCCGTCTGAAAAAGGTCATCGAGTCGCTTAAAGGTCGCGATGCGATCCTCGGCCTTCTGATCCAGGGGAAACCACCGTCCACCGAGGAAAACGACCCGCGGGCAGTCGAGATCGTCCGCGAAATCGCCGGCGCGGCGGAAAAGTCGGGCATCCGCGTGGCGCTGTATCCTCACGTGGGGGATTGGCTCGAGCGGGTAGAAGACGCCGTCCGCGTGGCGAAGGAGGTCGATCGCAAGAACGTGGGCGTGATGTTCAACTTGTGCCATTGGCTGGCCGTCGGCGACCAGAAGCGCATGAGGCCGTTGCTGAAGCAGGCCATGCCGCACCTGTTGGCCGTCACCGTCAACGGCAGCAACCGCAACGTCAGCCGCGCGCAGCGCCAAGGCTGGATCCAGCCGCTGGATCGCGGCTCGTACGACGTGGGCAAGTTCATCAGGGCGCTCGGCGGGCTGGGCTACACCGGGCCGGTGGGACTGCAATGCTACGGCGTCAAGGGAGACGTGCGCGAGAACCTCAAGCGGTCCATGGCCGCCTGGCAGAAGTTCTCCGCCCAAATGGCCGCCGAGAGGGACTAAACGGGCCGCGCTGGCGTGCCTAGGTGAACCGCCGAAAGTGGGCCAACTTCCTGCCCAAGTTGGTTGCATTGGCGGCCGCGCCTGCTATAATGTCGGGTGTAGGCTCCCCCCTGTGATATACTCGGATGCCCGGCTCGATCTCAGCCGGAAGGTCTCCGGTGAAAAGGACCACGTCGCGTTGGCCCTTCGGAACCTGACTCTTCTGGCCATCACAGGTGCTCGTGGATCTCCTTCCTCCATATGCATATGATGTGCAACAGGTTATGACCCCGACGCAGCTCCCAAAGCGCTCGGCCCAATGTCCCCCCCCGCCCGTGGCAAACCGGCCTCCGTGAAACGATGCC
The DNA here is from genome assembly GCA_964618095.1 of uncultured Planctomycetaceae bacterium. GTDB lineage: Bacteria > Planctomycetota > Planctomycetia > Pirellulales > Thermoguttaceae > CAZUAM01. The sequence continues at coordinate 1,090 of CAZUAM010000579.1, forward strand.
GAAGGAGGAGGTGGCCCGGGGTTCGCGACCGAATGGAAGGCAGATTGGCGAATCCTGTTCGAAGGGTCCCAAGTCAAACGGCGGGCAACACTCTGAAAGGTGTTCGGGGTTATAAGGATGTAGTCTACCCGCTCGGAATCTCACACCACTGCTTGCAGCGAGACCCAGAATGACGAGCGAACCGCAATTGGAGCAGGATCCTGCTTCGTCGAGGGGACACTTGCCCGTCCTGCTGCTGCTTTTCGTGGGCAGTGGATGTGCGGCCCTGATCTACGAGATCGTCTGGTTCCAGCTCTTGCGGCTGGCGATCGGTTCCACGGCCGTTTCCTTGGGTGTGCTGCTGGGATCGTTTATGGGAGGGATGTGCCTGGGGAGCGTTGGGTTGCCGTACCTCATTTCGGCGAGGTGGCATCCGCTGCGGGTGTACGCTTTGCTGGAGCTGGGGATCGGCGCGATCGGGGTTGGGCTCCTGTTTTTGTTGCCGCTTGTTGGCCAGTTTTACGCCGCGCACGTCGGGCACGGCGCGGCGGCGATTGCCTTTCGCGGCCTGGTCTGCGCGGTCTGCCTGCTTCCGCCCACTGTGTTGATGGGTGCAACGTTGCCTGCCATTGCGCGGTGGATGGAGACCAGCCCCGTGGGCGTTTCGCGGCTGGGGTTCTTCTACGGGGCGAACATCGCAGGTGCGGTGTTCGGGTGTTTGCTGGCGGGCTTTGTGTTGCTGCGAGTGTACGACGTCACGATGGCAACTTTCGCGGCCGCCGCCGTCAACGTGACCGTTGCCGTGATTGGGCTCGGCCTGGCCGCGGTAAGTGCGTACCGCGCGCCGCCACCGCCCGAACCGGTGGATCGAAGCGCGCCGGCGCGGCGCTGCTGGTCCGTCTACGTGGCGATCGCGCTTTCGGGATCGTCCGCCCTGGGGGCAGAGGTGATCTGGACTCGCCAGTTGTCGCTGTTGCTGGGGGCCACCGTCTACACGTTCTCCATCATCCTGGCCGTGTTCCTGGTGGGGCTGGGAATCGGCAGTAGCGTCGGCTCGGTGCTGGCCCGCGGCCGGACGTCTCCGCGTCTGTTGCTTGGCTGGTGTCAAATGCTGTTGGTCGTGGCGATTGGCTGGACCGCCTATACGGTGGCCGCTTCGCTGCCCAAATGGCCCATTGACCCGTCGCTGACGTTCGGTGCGTGGTACAGTTTCCAACTGGACTTTGTGCGGTGTCTTTGGGCCATGCTGCCGGCGGCATGCCTTTGGGGCGCCAGCTTTCCGTTGGCGTTGGCAGCCGCCGCGTCGCGCGGCCAGGACCCGGGGCGGCTGGTGGGTCGAGTCTACGCGGCAAACACCGTGGGCGCGATCGCCGGTTCCCTGGTGTTCAGTATCCTGGTGATTGCCTGGCTGGGGACGCAACGGGCCCAACAGATCCTGATTGTGATCTCCGCGTTGGCGGCGCTGCTGATGTTCGGTCCGGCCCTCTGGAATCCCGGGCCGTCGAGGTCTGGGGGCGACCGCCAGACACCGGCCGACGGCTTGCTGGGCTGGCTCGGGCTGGTCTCGGTGGTGGGCTTGGCCGGGATTCTGATCTGGAGTGTTCCCGAATTGCCGAAAGGGCTGGTCGCCTACGGCCGCTACGTAGCCACGGAATACGAGCCGGAATTCATGTACTGGGAGGAAGGGATGAACGCGTCGATTGCCGTCTCCGAGGAACGCGACGGCCTGAGATGCTTCCACGTCAGCGGAAAGGTGGTGGCCTCGAACGACCCCCCGGACATGCGGCTGCAACGGATGCTGGGACACCTGCCGGCGCTGATCCATTCCCGGCCCCGCTCGGCACTTGTCGTCGGGTGCGGAGCCGGGGTGACCGCCGGTTCGCTGGTGCCCTACCCGGACATGGAGAGAATTGTGATCTGTGAGATCGAACGTTTGGTGCCCGACGCAGCCGCGGTCTTCTTCGCGGAGGAGAATGGTTTTGTCGTGGAAGATCCACGCACGGAAATCCTCTACGACGATGCCCGCCACTACATCATTACCACAGAAGAGAAATTCGACGTGATTACGTCCGACCCCATTCATCCCTGGGTCAGAGGGGCGGCCACCCTGTATTCCGTTGAGTATTTCGAGTATTGCAAAGAGCACCTGAACCCCGGAGGCGTGATCGCGCAATGGGTGCCGCTTTATGAGACCAGTTTCGACGTGGTCAGGAGCGAGATCGCCACGTTCATGAAGGCGTTTCCAAATGGAACGATCTGGAGCAACGACATCGATGGTGAGGGTTACGACATTGTGTTGCTGGCGCAGGTCGGGCCGAGCAAGATCGACGTCGATGGGCTTCAGAATCGCCTGGATCGCAACGACTACCGACGTGTGCGAGAATCGCTCGAAGAAGTGGGTTTCCCGTCGGCCGTCGCTCTGCTGGCAACCTATGCCGGCCAAGGGCCCGACTTGACGGCGTGGCTCGAGGGTGCTCAACTCAACAAAGACCGCAATTTGAGGCTGGAGTACCTGGCGGGGATGGCGCTGAACCTCTCCATCGAAGACGAGATTCTCAACGCCATGCTGGAATACCGCCGGTATCCCAAGTCACTTTTTGTGGCCTCGGATTCGCTGGAACGCTCGTTGAAGACCGCCATGAAACCGCCCGAGTAGCCGACCGCCCCAATTGCCGGCCGTGCGATCGCCGCTGCGCCGTCGGGTCCTGCCGGTCCGTCAGGTCCGTAACCTCCGGCCACTCACGATGCTGCTTGCGATTACCCACTCACCTTCCAGGCTGATTGAGCACTGTCAGCTCACGTACGTCTCGAGAACGCCGATCGACTATCGCCGGGCCCTGCGGCAACACGAGGCCTACTGCCAAACACTGGAAGGGTGCGGGGCGGCGGTCCGCAGATTGGACGGCAACTTCCAGATGCCCGACTGCGCGTTTGTCGAAGATACGGCCATTGTCCTGGATGAGCTGGCGGTGTTGGCCTCGATGGGCGCGGCATCACGGCGCGCGGAAACGGCCGTCATCGAGACGGAACTGGCTCGATACCGCGAAGTCCATCGCATCGACCCGCCCGGCACGATCGAGGGCGGCGACGTGCTACAGGTTGGGAGAACACTTCTGGTGGGCCGGTCACCGCGGACCAACGACGAAGGCATTCGGGCATTTGACGACATCGTTCGGCGGTTTGACTACCGCGTGATCCCGGTACCGGTACACGGCTGTTTGCATCTGAAAACCGCCTGCACCGCGCTAAACGACGAGACGCTGTTGCTCAGTCCCCGCTGGGTTCAGCCGAAGGCGCTGGCTGGCTACCGTGTTGTCGAGGTCAATGCAGACGAACCTTGGGCGGCCAACGTTGCGCGGGTGGGCGGACGCTTGTGCCTTTCCGCCGCCCACCCCCGAACCACCCGCAAGATCGAGGCAATGGGGTTTGACGTAGAAACCGTCGACCTTTCGGAGTTCGCCAAAGCCGAGGCCGGTCCCACGTGCTTGAGTATTCTGCTCAACGTGGAATCGCGTTAGTCCAGGAGATTTGGAGACTGCAGCAGCAAAACAGGAAACACCGTAGGGTTGGTGCTTGCACTACTGCTGTAAACGTCTTTGGTCAGGGTGCTCTGGGCTTTTGTTTTGATTTGCGACGGCAAT
>CAZUAM010000580.1:0-4708 GCA_964618095.1 uncultured Planctomycetaceae bacterium
GCGCCGGTGGGCCGCCTCGCAGATCTTCTCGCCCACCAGGTCGCCTTCGCGGGTATCCATGCTGTAGGGCAGGTGCAGGTTGTGCGGCTCGGTGGCGCCCAGCGGGAGCACGGCCACCTCGTACTCGTGCTGTCTGACGGTACCGTAGTTCGTCTCGGCAAGTTTCCAGGGACGCACGGGGACCTCCAGGGGATTGGGTTGGAAAGAAGGGATTCTGTACGCCGTCCATGATACAGGCTCCGACGGCGAAGAGAAGGGGCCGCTTCACTCGGGCCTCAGCCGCTGGAGAAGCTGCCCGGGAAGCTGGTCACGGTTGCCGGCCGAGACGGTCAGAATCTCGACGTCCGGGCGGGCCTTCACCCGGCCGATCAGCCCGCCGCCTCTGGCCGCGATCGTGGCCAGCACGCAGCCGGGGCCGTCCAGGACCCTGGTAGCGGCTTCCACGAAGACCTCGCTGAAACACTCCATCTTGCCGATCTCGTCGATCACAAACAGATCGACGACATCGGTCGATTTGCCCAGTTCGGCCCGCACAAGCGTGTTAAAGGCGTCCAGTTCCACACCGTATCGGCCCACGCGCCTCTTGGTGCGGAAGTCTTTATGGGCAAGCACGCAGCGGCCGCCCCCCAGGCCGATCGCCTCGAAGCCCAGCCGCTTGCCGTCCCGGCGAATCTCTTGCGTGTAGAAACCGGCCAAGCGCCGCTCGGCCATGTGCCGGACGAGGCGGCAGACGACGGTCGTCTTGCCAGAGCCGGGCCGACCGGTCAGCAGCAAGTTCCTGGAAGCTGATTCTGACATGCGTATCTGCCGCCAAGGTGCCAACCGTCCATGACCACGCCTTACCTTGGGACCCGGAAGTTCGGTTCAATCTGCCAACCAGCCTGCCGGGCAAGCGGACAATTGTCAAGCGGGGGACCCACAGGCAGTCCCAAGCCCGGACCAGGTAGATCGGGAGTGGTCGCCGTACTGCCGTCGGCCCGTTGGGCCCGGTTGGCCCGCTTGCAAGCGCGCTGCCCAGGGCCTACGATGTCCTTCTGGCAAGGCGACGCTCGACACTCGCGGGGGCTGGGTGCGTGCGTCGCGACCCTTTGCCGGCTAAGCGAGCCATCGGCCGACCTCATCCGACTGTTTGCGACTGGCGGAGCGAGATGGACGTGGACGAGAACCCTTACGAGTCGCCCTTTGCCACCGATGGCGAACATGCTCAGATGAGTCCCGTGCCCTGCAAGGTGCGGATGGACGCCAGCGGGCAGTACCCCAGCATATGGCAGGCGATTGGCCTGCTGGCACTATTCATTCTTTTCCAATTGCTGGGAGCCATTCCTCTGGCGCCGCTGGCCCTGGTGGCCGACATGGTCACCGTCCTTTGCGTGGTTAACGTGACCGCCTGTGTGATTGTGCTCTGGTGGGGATTTCGGAAGACCCACAGGTCGCTGCGAGAAGTATTTCCTTTTACTTCCTTTCGCATCGTGGTCCTGCTGCCGCTGAGCCTGGCCGTGATTGGGCTGCACGTCCTCCTTTCGGAAGCCGACAACGTAACGCGCTGGTTTCTGCCCATGCCGGTGTTCGCACAACAGATCTTCTCCGAGCTCGCGAAAGGCGGAATCTCTTCGTTGATCGCGCTGGTGATCGTCGCACCGCTGACCGAGGAACCGCTCTGTCGGGGGCTGATTCTGACCGGTTTTCTGCGGCGTTACAGTGCCCGAAAAGCGGTCCTGGTATCGGCTCTGCTGTTCGCGGCCGTCCACCTCAACCCGTATCAGTTTCTCTCCGCGTTTACGTTGGGTGTTCTAATGGCCTGGGTGTTCCTCAAAACACGCTCCCTGCTGCCGTGCATCTACGCCCACGCCTTGAACAACGCCGGCGGGTTGATCGCCAGAGACGTGCTGAGCATTGACGTTCCGGGTTACACAAGTGGCTTCGGTGACGCGGTTCAGTTTCAGCCTCTTTGGTTCGACGGCTTGGGAGTGCTGCTCCTGGCGATTGGGCTTTTGCTCTTGGCTGCGACGTTTGGAAAGGACGACGGCAAGAACGACGATATCGTGACGGCCACTCTTGCCGAGTGAGAAGACACGGATCGGTGAAGTGGTTCTCCAGAACCGTTTATTGACACTCAGGAAAGTAATATCCACCTGGTTCCCAAGCTCCAGCTTGGGAACCGCCGCTGCGCGGTCCCCTCCTGCCGCCACATGGTTCCCAAGCTGGAGCTTGGGAACCAGGAAAGGTCCACGACATTGGTTCTCTGAGGATCAATAGCCGACGACGGCACGTCGGCGCGGCAACGGGTGACGTTATCGCCGACGTGCCGTCAGCGACCACACTGGGCAGAGGAAGTTATCCCCTGACAATTCCCAATGCAATTGCCTTCGCGGGAACTCAGACCCGTGAAAAAGGAGGATCAGGCCATGCGAGAATCATTCTCAACGCTCGGGTCAATCTGGCTGGGCCTGCTTGCCGTGGGCCTCAGCCCGCAGGTATGCCTTAGCGAGCAAGAGATCGCTGTAGAGGTTTCGGCGGAGAAAGTGGGCAAATACGAAAAGATGGAGTTCCTGGTCCGGATAGAAACGCAGTACCGTAACCCCTTCGACCCGGAAGAGGTCGACCTGAGCCTCGTGTTGAACACACCCGACGGCAAGCGGCTCAGCCTGCCGGCGTTTTACTGCCAGGGGTACGAGCGGCGGCGGCTGGCCCGCCGCCGCGGGCAGGCCTCTTGGATGTATCCGCTGGGAGAGCCCGTCTGGAAGGCCCGCTTCGCCCCCATGCACGTGGGCGGCTACCGGGCCGTGGTAAACCTGAAGGATCGCGGCGGCACGAGGCGCTCCCGGATGATCCGGTTCGAGTGTACCCCGTCCGACCGCAAGGGATTTGTACGGGTCAGCAAGAGAGATCCCCGTTTCTTCGAGCTCAGCGAGGGCCAGCCCTTTTTTGCGATCGGGCAGAACCTGGCGTTTATCGGCCAGCGGCAATACGTGAACCTCTGCAAGGCGGAGGAGATCTTCGCCAACCTCTCCCGCAACGGCGCCAACTACCTGCGGATTTGGACCTGCTGCAAGGATTGGGCGATGGCCGTCGAGGCCCGCAAAAGCGCCTGGGGCAGGTCGTGGAATTGGAAACCGCCGATCGTCCCCGTCCCCGACGGCGAGGAGACCAAAAAAGATCGGAAATGCGTGAAGCTCTCCGGCGGCGACGGCTCGACGCTTGCCGTTTCGCCCTCCCACGCCGTCGCCCTGCGGCCCAGCACGCGCTACGTGTTCGCCGGCCGGATCAAGACCGAAGGAAATGCCCGGGTGCGGGTCGACGTCGGTAGCAGCAGGCTCAAAGACGCCGTCTCTTCCGCACCCGGCCAACCTTGGACCCGATTCCAGCACGAATTCGAGACGGGGCCCAACGAATTCTGGCTCGGCCGGACGGCCTTTCGCCTGGAAGGCAAGGGTACGGCCTGGCTGGACGATCTGTCGCTCCAAGAGGCTGCCGGCGGGCCGGAGCTGCTCTGGGAAGCCGACGTCAACCGCCCTGTTCGGGGTTACTACAACCCGGTCGACTGTTTCATGCTGGACGAGATCGTGGAGGCGGCCCGGCAGCACGGGATCTACCTCCAGTTGTGCCTGATCACCCGGGACCTCTACATGAGCTCGCTGAAGGATCAAAACAGCCCCGAGTATCAGAAGGCGATTGACGACGCCAGGAAGCTCCTCCGCTATGCCGTGGCACGCTGGGGTTACTCGACCAGCGTGGCGGCCTGGGAGTACTTCAACGAGATCGATCCGAACCTGCCGACCGATCGGTTTTACACCGAGCTGGGAGAGTATCTGGAGCGGATCGACCCGTACCACCATCTGCGGACGACCAGCACCTGGCACCCTTCGGCCAGGGACTGCCGCCACCCGAAGCTGGATATCGCCGACGTACATTTCTATTTGCGCCCGGCAGACGGGAAACGACTCAGCGACGAAGTGGAGGCGGTGCTGGACAGGACGCGGTTCCTCAGGCAACACGCCCCCGACAAACCGGCGCACCTCGGTGAGTTCGGGCTGGCCAACGAGCGGTGGCAGCCTACCCCGCAGATGCAGCAGAGCGACCAGGTCGTCGACTTCCACAACGCCATCTGGGCCTCGGCGCTGTCGGGATCGTCGGGAACGGTGCTCTTCTGGTGGTGGGACCGGCTGGACAAACGAAACCACTATCCCCACTACCGGCCGCTGGCCGACTTCCTGGCCGACGTCCCCTGGACAACGGCCCGGCTGGAGCGGACCTCGGCCACCGTATCCAAGAGGCAAGTTCGCCTGGTCGGGTTGCAGGGCCGGGACCGCGCCTACCTCTGGCTCTTCAATCCCCAGGCGGCTTGGTCCGGCGTGGTGATGCAGCAGGTGACCCCCACGCCGATCAGCGGGGCGACACTCGAAATCAAAGGCCTGGATCCCGGTGCCTACCGCGTCCAGTGGTGGGACACCCGCCAGGGAAAGGCCGTCAAGGAAGAACGACTCTCACCCTCAGCGGGAATCCTTCGCTTGGCAGCGCCCACTTTCGACCGGGACATCGCCTGCAAGATAGTCCCGTAGTGGTTTGTCAGTTTTGGATTGTGGGTATCGCGTTTAGCGGGGCCGCTTGCGGCCCGCTTTGGCACTCGTCCGCGTTCGCTGGTTCCCAAGCTCCAGCTTGGGAACCAAGCGGCGGCTGCAGGTGGCCGGTCACGGGCGGTTCCCAAGCT
>CAZUAM010000581.1:0-4702 GCA_964618095.1 uncultured Planctomycetaceae bacterium
CTTTCTGATCGGCTGGCCGGCCCGGATTGCCGCCGGGGGCGTCTCGGACGCCTGTCTGAACACGCCCGACGTCATGCCGACCGTCTTGGGGTTGATGAGTCTGCCCGTGCCGAAAGCGGTGGAAGGAATGGATCTGAGCCACTGCGCACTTGGCCGACGAGGTCCCGAGCCGGAGGCCGCGCTGATGCAGAACACCGGGGCGTGTGCCGCCTGGCAGGACGGCCACGAATGGCGAGGGCTGCGGGAGAAGAGGTTTACCTACGCCGTCTATCGCCGCGACGGGGCGGAATTGCTCTTCGACAACCGCAACGACCCGTACCAGATGGAAAACCTGGCCGCCGACCCCAAACATTCCGACCGGCTGAACCACTTCCGCCGGATGCTCAAGGGGCGGATGGAGGGGCTTGGCGACGGCTTTGAGAAATGCACCTGGTACCGGGGCCGGTGGACGCAGGACCGCAACATCCTCCGCGGCGCGAAAGGGGGCACTCACGATCTGGATGCGCTGACGGCGATCCTGGACAAATACTTCGGATAGGGGGTTCATAACGGGGGTGGATTGCGCTCCGGCACCCGCTGTGAGGAGGTGTTCAGGCAGCGCTTTTTCCCATAATTACCTGTCGCAATGTTCTTTTCCCACCTTTTGTGCGTGCCGTGACCGCCTATTCTCGGGGGTCAAAGGGCCTTGCTGCTGGACGCGGGTGTGCCGGATCGAGTAGAATTACCGGTTGAAGGTGAGCAGTCAGGGTAAGCTTTGCGGTGCGCGGATGGTTTCCCGGGATCCTTAACCGACTGTTTACGGAGTTCGATAGATTCCTGCCTGACGAACACCTGCCAAGCAGCCTCCGGAGTGAATTCCCGCCTTGGCCGTTTCCGGTGCGCTGGGCTGACGGTGTCTAGAACAACGCGGTTACGGTCTTGGCTGTGCGCGACCATTACAGGTAACGTTTGCCGTGAGCGCCGCTCGGCAACGTCCAATCAGCATTGCTGCAACACGGTTGTGTGCTGATTAGCTAGTTGCAGTTGGAGACTGGTGGACCGAACCGGCGGCAGAGAGGTTTAGGGTGGCAAGCAGGCTGGGAGAACGGGTCACGGATAGTCGATTTGCCAGCACTGATAGCATTGCATCTACTGGATGCACTGAACGTTGGTGAGCAGGGGGCAAGAACGTTGCGGCCAATCTACGCTTCGCCGACTGAGAATTGCCGTTGGTCGTTAATGCACCGGACTGATAGAATCACCGCGCGAATCTGGCAGGCATCGGGCCAAGTCTCCGCACATGCCGTGTGTGGGTGAGTAGTCGACCTGCTGCTAGTTGGATTCGATTTACCTTCCCTCGAATACATACCAAGCAGCCTCCGCGTGAATCCCTGCCGTTGGCCGTTGCCGGTGCAAGGGGGGCGTGCTTTGATGCCTGCTCGCTTACCGGCGCGGTGCGGAGAGGTTTGACCACAGCCAGCAGCCGGTCAGGCCTTCCGGAGTGTTAGTTATTGCCTCGGACCAGCCGCGTGCCTGGTCTGGGAGTCCTTCCTCACGAGTTCATACCGAGTCATCCATCCGTTTAGGCCGGGTGGACCTGCCTTAAGTTTCTAAGCTGACGATCCATCCGCCCCCCGGCGGAAATCGTGTTTCGGAACGGGGAGGAGCGGAAGGTACCTTCTGGCGTTGCGTTTTTTCCCGCCGCTTTTCGCGCGAGCGGCAGGACCCAGGGAGGGTCTTGCCGTGCGTCGGGTCTGAGTTCCCACTACTGACCCGTTACTCTGCAACAAAAGGAGGTACTCCGATGTGGAGTCTCACAGGACGTGTCCGTCTGTCTCTAATCGTTTTGTTGGTTACCGGCACCGGGGGTTCCGCCAGCGCGGGACCCCCGTCGCAGGCGCTGGACGCCTACGTCAAGGCCTATACCGAGATGGGTAAGAACGCGGCGGTGATCTTCAACCAGGACAAAACGCGGGCCGATGCGCAGTCCAAGGCGCTCACCACGTGGGTGGACGCACAGTGCAAGATGCTCGGTGCCAAGGCGGCGTGGCTCACGGCAGTGACCAACGCCAACGGGACCAACGCCAAGACGCTGGCGACGCTCCAGCAGGTCCGCGGCCTGTCGCTGGCGAACAACCTGAAGGTGGCCCAGACGTTTTACGAGAAGCGGAAGCTGTACGAGGGCTATCGGGGGCTGAATACCCGCAAGCGGCCCACCCGAGAGGACGTGATCCGCTATAGCAAGGTCTCGGTTCCGCAGCGGCCGGCCAACTTTCAAGTGAGAGCGGCCCGGGGCAAGATCGTTTGGCCCGAGGTCCTGCTGGAGGAGGAATTCTCCGATTGCCGGATCCAGCTCGATAGCCTGTTTGTCCAGCGCAGAGCCGAGTCCAGCACGTCGGGAATCAACGTTTCCCGGCAGACGCAGACGGTGGCCATGCAGATGCGTAGCCAACTGCGGTCGAAGATGCGGCAGATGACGCCGGCCGACTACCTGGCTGCGCGGAAGTTCCTGGAGAGCCTGGCCTACGAGGCCCGATTTCCGGCCCGGATCGAGGGCGTGGCCAGCAAGTGACAAGCAGGGAACCGGCGGCAGGACAACTGCCGCCGCAGGCGGATGTTTATGACCGCCAAACCAGGTGTTCAAAAAAGCAACAAGAACAATCAGGAGTTAGTCCCATGTCGAGTGATAAGAGAAGTCTCCGTCTGGTTCTGATCGTTTTGATGGTTGCCGGCATCGGGGGTTCCGCCGGCGCGGCACCTCCGTTGAATACGCCGCAGACCTACCGGCGAGGTTATCCGCAGACGGGCGCGTCCGGCGCGATGCCGTCCAGCCAGCAGAAGACCGGGGCCAAGGGGCGGGTGAACATCGCCGCCACGTTTGTGGACGCACGGCGGAAGCTGCTCAGTGCAAGGGCCACTTGGCTGAAGGCCTTGGCCGAGGCCCAGGTCCAGGCAGCTCGCGCCGCGGTCGAGGCCGAAAGAGCTGAGGCCGAGGCGGAGCAAAGCTCGGAGCAGGCCGCCGACGAGTCGCCCGATGGTGAGGCGCCGGATGGTGAGTCGCCGGTTGACGAGCTGCTGAATACCTTCCCGACGTTGGTGATGCCTTTCAGCATCGTGAAGGGGGCTGGACGCCGCTCCGACGCCCGCAAGCAGCCTGCCCAGGGGTACGAGGCGATTTACGGCCAGCTCTTGGCTCTCCAGCAGCCGGCCGACTCCAAGCCGGGCCCGGCTCCGGGCAAGACTCAGTGGCCCGAGGTCTTGCTGGGGGCGGAGTTTTCCGGTTGGCGGATGCAGCTCGAAAGCCTGTTGGCCCAGCGCGAGGCTGTCTCCGGCATCGCAAAGTACAGTGTTTCCCGTCAGGTGCGGGTGGTGGCGGCACAAATGCGTGAGCAATTGCAGTGGAAGATCGCCCTGATCACACCGGCCGAATACCTGGCAGCTCGGCTTTTTCTGGAGAGCCTGGGCTATGAGGGCAGTCTCCCCGGAGGCGTCAAGGGTCTGTCCCGTAAGTAGCAGTCAAGCGGGCCTGCAAGATAACTGCGGCCCCCAAGCGGATATTTTTGACTTCCAAACCATTACGTTTTCGAGAATCAAGGAGTTATTCCGATGTTGACCCTTAAAGAAGATTTCCGTCTGTTTCTGATCGTGGTGTTGCTGGCCGTGATGGGGCGTTCCGCCGCCGCTGCGGCGCCCCCGGCGGAGGCGCTGGACGCCTACGTGAAGGCCTACACCCAGATGGGTAAGGCCGCCGCGGTGATCTTCAGCCAGCAGAACACGCAGGCCAACGCGCGGGCGAAGATGATCACCACGATGGCGGACGCGCAGTGTAAGCTGATCAGTGCGAGGGCCGCTTGGCTGACGGCGGTGGCCAACGCCAACGCGACCAACGCCAAGACGCTGGAGACGCTCCAGAAGGTCCGCAGCGTGTCGCTGGACAACAACCTGAAAGTGGCCAAGACGTTTTACGACAAGCGGAAGTTGTACGAGGGCTATCGGGGGCTGAATACCCGCAAGCGGCCCACCCAAGAGGACGTGATGCGCTACAGCAAGGTCTCGGTTCCGCAGCGGCCGGCCAACTTTCAAATGGAGCCGGCGCGGGGCAGGATCTATTGGCCCGAGGTCCTGCTGGAGGAGGAATTCTCCGATTGCCGGATCCAGCTCGATAGCCTGTTCGCCCAGCGGAAAGCGGGCTTGAGCATTTCGGCAAGCAGCGTTTCCCAGGACGTGCAGACGGTGGCCGTGCAGATGGGTGAGCAACTCCGGTCGAAGATCCGGCAGATGACGCCGGCCGACTACCTGGCTGCGCGGAAGTTTCTGGAGAGCCTGGCCTACGAGGCCCGATTTCCGGTCCGGATCGAGGGCGTGGCCAGCAATTGAGGGCGAGTTTGGTCTGGAGAGACCGCACTCCCGCAGGGCATCCCCGCGACGGGGGGCACGAAAAAGGCAGACAACCTCCCGCGTTGACGAAAGCTGATCGACAGCCGTTTGCGGCCAATGTATACTGGGGCGTCAACGGAGCGGAAAAGAGGGTTGCTGCCGGTGGCTTGTTCCCCCGTGCTCAGAGTTGGCGGGCGGAGAGCAGTGGCACGCGGTTGTGAGTTCGGCTATCTTAGACGCCTGCCCCCGGAGGTCCCGGAATGGTTCCGATAAGTGAAAGTCATGCCCGAACGGTTGGCGGCTCCACTTGCCACCCCAAGGGAGCTTGCGCCGTTGTTTTTTCCAC
>CAZUAM010000582.1:0-4690 GCA_964618095.1 uncultured Planctomycetaceae bacterium
GCTGGCCGGGGCCCTTAGCTTGCGGCGATTGCGGGAGGCCACGGCAAGCGCCGAACAGTTCGAGCCCACCTTGTCGTTTGCCCTGGCGACCTGCTGGCTTCAGGCCGGGATGCCGGAAAAGGCCCGCGAGGTGTTGTCCGCTTTGAAGGAACAACTGGGGGGCACCAGCATCGAGGTTGCCGGCACGCCGATTCCGTGGTTCGCCGACGAGGGGGACGCGGTGGCGTGGCTGGCCGGGGTGATTGGTCCGGATCGTACCGGCGGGCCGATGGAGGCCGACTCCTGGGTGATGTTTCGCGGCAATCCGTCGCGCAACGCCACCCACGCCGCCAGCGCGCCGCTGCTGAACGTCCGCTGGCGGATTCCCACCACTGACGATCCCCTCCTGGAAGCCAAGCTTCGGGCGGATCGCCAGATCTACCTGGACCGTGGCATCCCGGTCCTGCCGGGGCTCCATCCGCTGGCCGTCGGCGACGTGGTCCTGATGCGGACCTTCCGGAACCTGTTGGCGGTCAACTTTATTACCGGCAAGCGGCTGTGGGAAGTGCCGGTCGACGATCCGTTGGAGGCGCTGCTGGGAGGTAACGCCTTGCAGGCGGGCGCGTCCAACACCGTCCGGATCGCGGCCGGAGTGGCCTATCGGGTCTGGGACGACGCCACCTACGGGACGATCAGCAGCGACGGCCGGTACGTGTTTACCATCGAGGGTCTCTCCGTGGCAATCAACGCCAACTCTTCTGCACGGACGGTGATTGTCGCCGGGCAGCGGTTGACAAATCCCCTGCAAAGTCCGTACAACCGCCTGGCAGCACACGACATCCGCACGGGAAAACTCAAATGGCACATCGGCGGTCCGTCCGACCGGTTCGCCTTGCGGCAGGCCGAGACGTTTTTTCTCGGGCCCCCGTTGCCTTTGATGGGAAAGCTCTACGTGCTGGGGGAGGTCAAGGGAGAGATCCGGCTGTTCGCACTGGAGGCGGACTCCGGTGATCTCGTCTGGTCACAACAACTGGCCCTGGTTGAGCAGGACATTCTCCAGGACCCGTTCCGACGGCTGGCGGGGGCTTCACCCTCATATGCCGACGGGATCCTGGTCTGCCCCACCTCTGCCGGCGCCGTGGTGGCCGTCGATCTGGCCACCCGATCGTTGTTGTGGGGCTATCGCTACGGGCGCTTTCCAAACCTTACGGGCAGCGCCCGGTTGGTTGCCCTGCGGACGGGTAGGTATCCGGGCGCGCAACCGCAGAATCGGTGGTTCGACGCCGTCGCAATCGTGGCCGATGGTCGCGTACTGGTAGCTCCGGTTGAGTCCGATTCGCTGCATTGTTTGAACCTGATCGACGGCGAACTGCTCTGGAAGTACAAGCGGAACGACGATCTGTTCGTGGCCTGCGTGCACGAGGACAACGTGGTGCTGGTGGGCCGCCGGCAGGTGCGAGCCGTTTCCCTGTCCGACACGTTTAAGAGTGTCGAGAAAACGCAGAGGATAGAACGGCGCGGGAGTAGCGTGCGACAGGTCACCGCCGAGGAGACTGTGGTGAGGCCCAAGCCGGCCTGGGAGAATCGGACCGTGGCCTTGCCGGAGGAAAGCATGCCCAGCGGGCGGGGCTTCTTCAGCGGCGATCGGTATTTCCTTCCGCTGAGTTCCGCGGAGGTGGTGGCCGTCGAGCTTACCACCGGCAAGGTCGTGCAGGTGTCGAGGTCCCGGAAAGGTAACGTTCCGGGCAATCTGATTTGTCACAAAGGAAGGATAGTTTCGCAGGGGGTAGACGGCCTGGAAGTATTCGCCCAATTGGACGCGGTCCGCCAGGAGGTCGATCGGCGGCTGGCCGCCAAGCCCGACGACCCGGTGGCCCTTTCCCTGCGGGGAGAAGTCCTGCTGGACGAGGGAAAGCAGTCGGAGGCCGTCGCCAGTTTTCGCCGGGCGTACGATCTGGATCCTGACCCCCGGACTCGGGGGCTATTGCGCGACGCGCTGCTGGACGGTCTACGGCTGCAATTCGCGGCCCATCGGGATCGCGCAGAAGAGATTGAGCAACTGCTTGACGAGCCGGCGCAACGGGCGACCTACCGGCGGCTGATGGCGAGCGGGCTGCAGGCTGCGGGTGAGTGGCGGGCTGCGCTGGACAATTACGTGAAGTTGATCGACCTGGACCAGGGTCATCGCGGGATGGAGCCGGTGACGAAGGCTCTTTCGGTGCGCCGGGACCGTTGGATTCGGGCCCAGTTTGCGGCGTTGCGCCGGGAGGCGAAGGACGAGGCCGAGGCGATTGACCGCGCGATCGAAGCCCGGCTACAGGCGGCCCTCGAGACCAAGCTCCCATCGGAGGGGCGGGACTCGTTGCGGCGGTTCCTGGACTATTTCGGCGATCACCCAACCGCCCAGAAGGCCCGCCGTGAGTTGATCCGGCGGCTGAGAGACTCCGGTCGGTGGCTGGAGGCCGAACTGGTCCTGTGGCAACAGCAGCGGTCGTCCGATCCGTCGGTTGCCGGGACAGCCGTGGCGGAGTTGGCCGAACTGTTTCGCCAGGCCAAACGTCCCGAGGACGCCGCCTGGTGTTACCGCCGGCTGGGGCAGGAGTTCGCCGAGGTGGCCTGTTTGGACGGGAAAACCGGAAGACAACTGCTCGAAGCCTTGCCGGAAGAGGGACCTATCCGACAAATCCTCGGCCGCGACAGCCAGTGGCCGGTGGGTAACGTGCCGAGTAAAGCGTCTTCTGCGTCCTCGCCCAACACCAGCTACTCACGACTCGCGGTGCCGTATCGGGGCAACACGGCCCCGTTCTTCTCTGAAACCACGATCCAGTTCGACCAGGGCCGGCGGATGATCACCAGCCGCGACGCGTTGGGTAAGCAGCGGTGGCAACTTTCGCTGGCTCAGGCGGGTGCGCAGCGGGGTTTGTCCTTCAGCTCCCGCCTGACCCACGCCCGCGTCTGCGGCCACCTCTTGGTGTTATCGCTGGACTACAAGATTATGGCCATCGACACCCTGGGGCTTTCCAGCACGGGCCAGCCCAAGCTGCTGTGGAGCCAGGATTTGAACGATCCGACCCTCGACTTGAGGGCCAACTTCCAGCAGATGGCCGCCGTGCAGATGGCCATCGGGCCGTGGGGGATGCAACCGGTTTTCTCTAGCAGATACCCTAATGCCGGGACAAGCGGGCTGGGACCGGTCACCAGCGGTTACGCCTGTTTCCAGCGCTATCGGGACCTGATCGCCACCGATCCGCTCAGCGGCGAGGTGTTTTGGGTTCGACGTGGCGTGGCGCCGAAAAGCACGTTGTTCGGCGACGACCAGTTCCTGTTTGCCGTTGCGCCCGACCAGACCGAGACCACGGTGTACCGGGCGTTGGACGGAAAACTGCTGGGCAGGCGCAAGGTCCCGCGTTTCACGGCAGCGACTCAGATTCTCCCCAACGGCAGCACGCCCGCCGCGCCCCGCTCCTCGGGCCAGTCCTGCATCGCGACGCTCGGCCGGCAACTCCTGGTTTGGAACGCCAACGGCGGCGAAGCTACCCTGGAGTTATTTGATCCCTGGGAGCAGCGCCAGGTTTGGCCTCCGCGGGAATTTTCGCCGGGGGCGACGTTTGACATGGTCGGGCAGGAGGCAATCGGGGTGCTGGAGCCCGGGGGACGCTTCGTGCTGATCGGCCTGCCCGACGGCCGGATCATCGCCGACGTCGAACTCGAGCGGGAGAAAAGCGTGTCGTCCGTTTCGGTTTTTCGCTCCGGCGACCAGTACCTGCTGGTAACCAGCAGCTCAGGGGTCCGAAGCACCGCGAACCGGATTGTCCAGGTCCTGCCCGGCAGCTTGTCCAAGCCGATCGGCAGCGGTCGAGTCTACTCGTTCGATCTGGAAGGCAATCTGTTGTGGCCGGAGCCGGCGGAGATCAAGAATCAGCACCTGCTGTTGAACCAGCCCCGCCGGCTCCCCGTACTGACCTTCGCCTGCGGCGTCCACGTTCGGACCACAAAAAACGCCCGGCAATTCCGGGTGTCGATCTTGTGCATTGACAAGCGGACCGGTCGGAAGGTTTATGAGCAAGAGATCTCCCCCAGGTCGCCGTACCCCTTCGAGATTGTCGGCCACCCGGAAAAGCATACCGTAGAACTTCGCATGCGCCAGAACACCGTCACCTTGACGTTCACCGACGAACCGATTCCGCCGCCTTCCAAGCCAAGGGATCCACCGGCTGGGCTGCCGCCGGAGTTGTCGGACGTCGCCCGCGGCCTGTTCAAGGCCGTGGGTAAGGCCATCGGCGACGCGGCCTCGAAGCCCTCCAAACCACCGGACCAGCCGGCGGACGTAGAACCGCCGGATGAGCAACCGCGGTGATGTCCGGCAACCGTCCGCGGTGAGCAGAGGTGGGTCGAACCCAACGCAACAAAGGCAATCGGACAAACAGACAGACATGGAGACCGTGATGACCGGTTCCCGGCGCCTTCGATGGATTATGTTGCCGGCCGCTGCGCTATTGCTGCCCGCGGCCGAGGCGGTCGCCAAGAAGCCCGACGTCAGCCGGGTGACTGCGCACGGATTGGAGTGGCTGGCTGCCCGCCAGAAGAAGGGTCTGGGAAACTGGACGGCCAACGGCGGGCGGTATCCCACCGCCATGACCGCCCTGGCCGGAGTCGCATTGCTGTGCGAAGGATCGACGACCACCCAGGGCAAGTACTCGGGGAACATCCG
>CAZUAM010000583.1:0-4675 GCA_964618095.1 uncultured Planctomycetaceae bacterium
ACAGGGAACACAAAGCAAACCTAACTGAGGAGGCCATATTATGTCTACTCGACAAAGCCCGAGAGTCGACCGGGACCGCCGGGCCGGCGGACTGGTCCTCCTCGGAGCGGTTCTGGCACTCACCATCCACCTCTACTTTGCCGCCATTCCGGCGTTCGTCGGTGCCGGCCTGGTCTTCGCCGGGGTGACCGATACCTGTGGGATGGCAGCGGTGCTGGCAAAGATGCCCTGGAACCGGTCTTGACGCGGCCTCCTGCCCCGGTGGCCGTCGCGCAGTCGCTTCTTGAGCCGGCTCCCCGGCACATCGCAGACGCCCCCGACCGGCGTGACTCGGATCGGATTCCGCCCGGGAAATCTGGGGACGAACTTCGCGTCGCGTGTCAGAGTCTTACGCTGTAACTTCTTCCCGCCGTGCGCGCATCTTGTGGGGCAAGGTACGGTGCGAGACTTCGGGCCGTTGACAGCGGAGATTCCGCTCATCACAATGGAGGTCGTACGTGACGCGGAAAAGGGGGCGGGAGTTTCTTTGGTGTTGGGCCGAGAGGTGAACGGCCACGGGCCCCGAAATCGAGCGTTCGCCGCAACCCACCACTGGGAGGATTCGACCGATGAAAACCCGAAAGCTTCTCCCCCTCGGGCTGCTGGCGTTCCTGGGGCTTTGCGCGATCGCGCCGGCGCAGCAGAAGGTTCTTTACGAGAAGCAGTCGCCCTACAACACGATCGTGGTTACCGAGGACGACCAAGGTCTGCGGACCTTGTGGTTCGAGGAGGGTGGTGCCCGACAGAGCGTCGTCAAGCTGGGGGACCCGGACCACATCGAGCTGCCGTACGCGGAGGTAATGCCGGTGGGACTGGCCCTGGTCGAGGAGCCGAAGCGGGTGTTGATCGTGGGGCTGGGCGGCGGCACGATCCCCAGTTTCCTCCGCAAGCATTACCCGAAAATGGCGATCGACGTGGTTGACATCGATCCGGACGTGGTCGCGGTGGCTAAGCGGTTCTTCGGATTCCGCGAGGACGCGACCATGCGGGCCCACGTGGCCGACGGGCGGCGGTTCATCGAGCAGCGCGGCGGCCGCTACGACGTTATCTTCCTGGACGCCTTCGGGTCCGAGAACATCCCCTACCATTTGGCCACCCGGGAGTTCCTCCAGGCCGTGCGCCGGGCCTTGACCCCCAAGGGCATCGCCGTGGGGAACGTCTGGAGCTCCAGCTCGAACCGGCTGTATGATTCCATGGTCCGAACCTACCAGGACGTGTTCGACCAGCTTTACATTGTGGACGTCCGGGACGCCGGCAACAAGATCCTCATCGCGCTGCCGCGCAAGGGGCGGATCAAGCGAGACGATTTGGCGAGGCGGGCCGGAACGATCTCCAGGCAGAAGCAGTTCCCCTTCGACATGGGCGAACTCGTGACGTACGGGTTCCGGTACGCGGGGGAGAGAAACCGTCGCGGCCGCGTGCTAACCGACAAGAAAAGGAAAAGGGTGCGAGAGTCTTCGTTTTGATGCCTGGGGTGAAGAATGCTCCACCAAGGCTCGTGCGACGGCAGAGCTGAGGGAGCGGCAGGTCCCGGTGGACGTGAGCGCGGCTCGAGCAATTGCGGGTCCGTTCGGCGTCGGGGTGCGCTAAAAATCGGCCCAGAGCCCCCAGCCCAACCGCTGCTCGCTGCGATCGAAAAACTCGTACTGATCGCTCTTGCCGTTGAAGTACTCGAAGCCGATGCGGAGCAGCGATCCGCGCGGAAATCGCCTCCATGCCCAGCCCGCCTGCACCACGAAGTTGCCTCCGAAGCGGACCTCTTGCCGCAAGTGACCGTTCAGGGCGGCGAACGGCGCGCCGCGCAGGCCGGTGTCGTGCGCAGGGGCCCAGTCGGCACCGAACTGGAACTCCCACGGCTCCGCGCCGTCGCTGGTGCCGACGGCATAGGCGGTCTCGCCGTAGAGTCGCAGCCGCTCGGTCCAGAAGTAGCCGACGCCCAGCAAGAGAGCATCCCGGATGTAGTTGAGCCGGCGCGTGCCGGGATTCAGCAGCAGGTATTCGTCTCCCAGGTGCGAGCTGACGTGGTAGTAGCCGGTCTTCAGTTGCCGGCGGCCCTCCGCCCACGTGATCGGAACACCAACGCGGAAGTCGGCGGCCAGAAGCGGCGAGCTGTCGGCGTTCGGATCGAGCCGGGTTTGGACACCACCTTCGAGGTCAAGCTGCCATCCCTCAGGATGGACGGCGTCCTGGGTCCCGTAGCGAAGCAGGCCGAGTCGCCCTCCCAGCGAGGTGTCCCAAATCTCGCCAAGGTCCTTTTCGGTGTTCCAATAGGAGGCAAACCGCGGCTCCTTGGCTCCGGCCAGGTAGCAGCGGTACATCAGGCCCAACGGCATCACTTGGAGCGTCCACTTGTCGTCCGCCGGCGCCGACAGCTTGCCAGGAGGAAGAAGCTCCACCGGCGAAACGCCGCGGGAGTAATCGAGGGCCGGGCCGAGGTCGGGTTCAACGGGTGACGGTCCCAACGAAGCCGAAGGAGTCACCTCGCGGCGGGCTGCGGGCCCCTTGCTCCAGGTTGACGCCGCAGCGTCCTCCCTGCCGGCGGGAGACGGCGGCGCAAGAATGGGCTCCGAGGTAGAAAATGGCTGGGAGTGGACCGGCGACGGCGAGGTCGCCCAAGGCACGTGCACCGGCACTCGGTCGGCGACCGGCGGCAAGCGTATGGGAGGCTCGCCGGCCGCAGCCGTGCCCAGGTTGACCAGGCAAACCAATAGTGCGGTCCACGGTACGCAGCCCGGCAGTAACTCCCCTCTGCGGGCTCTGGGAACTGGTGCGTCGCGTCGCGGCATCCCTGCCTTCCCACTGGAGCTTCGACACTGGTGATCTGCCCGCCCCCAAAGATGTCTCTGATTCGCCAGCGGAACCCAAAGCTTGTTGTCGGCATTATCGCTGATGATTGACTACCCGTTGTACGCACTACAAGCCGACATCCGGAACGCCGGCGGGCCGTTTCGTCAATACAATCGGCACAGCTTGCCTAACTTCATGAGGGTGTGAGGAATCGTCCCAGCGGGTATCGTCTTGATCTGGTGGGGAGGATCTTCGGTGCGCTCGACGAGGCCGGCGTGGCCGACGAGACCTTGGCCGGTCTGGGCTACCTCTGCCAACGAACCGACGTGAACGGCTTCGCCTATTACAACACGTGGTGCGACGGCAGCAGCGGCCGGTATCCCGACCTGGAATCGGCATTCCCGGCGTCCGTTACCACTGGATCTTGCAGTCCGGCAAGGCCGCCTGGAGTTGCTTTGCGGCCTGCTGGCTGACGAAGGTCACGGTGAGGTTCAGCTCCTTGAGCTTGGTCAGCTCTTGCAGATGCTTAAGGCCGGCGTCGGTGACGTCGGTCTGCTGGAGGTCCAGGGTTTCGAGATTCGTCAGCCCGGCCAAATGCTCCAGTCCGGCGTCGGAGGTCCTGGTGTTGTCGAGATTCAGCTTGGTCAGCTTGGAGAGGCCTTTGAGGTTTTGCAGCCCGGCGTCGGTGACCTGGGTGCACCAGAGATTGAGCTCCCTCAGCCTGGTGCATCCTGCGAGGTTCTCCAAGGCCGCATCGCTGGCCTGGGTCTGACTGAGATCGAACCATGCGAGATCGCTGAGGTTCTTGAGCGAAGTCAGGCCGGTGCCCGTGATCGGCGTGCCGCGCAGATTGAGCCACCACAGCTTGGTCAGCCCGCCGAGGTGTACCAGTCCGGCGTCGGTGACGGTCTGGCATTGCAGCAGGCTGAATTCTTCGAGATTGGGCAAGTTCTCGAGTTGTTCCAGTCCGGCGTCGGTGACCGAGGTCTGCTCGAGTGCCAAAACGGTCAGGCCGGTCATCCCCTTCAGGTGCGCCACGCCCGCGTCGTTGACCGACGGGGTCTGGAGTCTCAGCGTGGTCAGGTTGGTAAGTCCCTTGAGATGCTCCAGCCCGGCGTCACCGACGCGCACGCAGCCCCGCAAGTCCAACACTTCCAGGGCGGTCATGTTTTCCAGGGGGGCAAGCCCGTCGTTGGTGAGGTTGGCGAAGAGCACCTGCACTCGGCGGAGGTTGGGAAGATCCTCCAGATGGGTAAGGCCCTCGTCGGTGATACTGGTGCTCCGGACCTTCAGCTCCCGCAGCTTGGTCAGGGCCGTAAACAGTCTCAGGTCGTCATTGCCGGTTTCGTCGTTCAAGAGGTCCACGCTGGTGACCGCACCGGACCGGTCGTACTCGGTCTTGCCGTTGAGCTGCTTGATCCTTTCGATGGCGGCGACCGCCTTGGGGTCCGGTTGGGGCTGCTCGACCGCCGGCGGTCGCCGATCGGATGTTGGCTTTCCAGCCGGCGGCTGGTTGGTTTCCGGCGATCCGCAGCCGGCGAACCAGATCGTGCTCAGCGCGATCAACGCCATGGCCTGTGATTTCATCAAATCAATTCTCCTGCAACAAGACAGCCGTTCCGTGAATCTCCCGGAAAGCAGTATGCTACACCACACGTTTTGCCGCGCCAAGCCTGGCACTTCTCCACCTTTTCAGGACCTTGCCTGCTTGCCGGCAAGAGGGGCCGTGGGCAGCAAATCGGCGCCGGTCACCGGCGGTTTGCGGCGTGCCGCGGCGGTTGGGGAGATGCTTCTCGTGTGTGGCAAGTTTTCCTGGCAACTCGGTGCTTGGGGTGGCTGGGGTCGAGCG
>CAZUAM010000584.1:0-4674 GCA_964618095.1 uncultured Planctomycetaceae bacterium
TTAGCCGCCGCCGGCACGGGGCACGTTGCAAACTGTTTAGCCGCCGCCGGCACGGGGCACGTTGCAAACTGTTTAGCCGCCGCCGGCACGGCGGCGCTGGTGGAGATTGCAAATTGAGAATTGAAGAATGCAAATTGCAGATTGCAGACTGAGCACTGATAGCTGACCGCTGATAGCTGAAAACTCCCCATGGCCATCGTAATCATCGACGGACGCGAACTCGAGATCTCTGACCGGGACCGGCTCAACGGGATTGAGGCGGCCGCGCGGCTGGGGATCGAAATCCCCCACTACTGTTGGCACCCGGCCTTGTCGGTGGTGGGCAGTTGCCGGATGTGCCTGGTCGAGATGGGTACCCGCGACGCCAAGACCGGTGAAATCTCCATGCTGCCCAAGCTGGTGCCGGCCTGCAACACGATCGTCACCGACGGCACCGTGCTGGTGACCAACAGCGAGAAGGTGCGGCAGGCCCGGGCCAGGGTCGAGGAATCACTCCTGCTGAGGCATCCGATCGACTGTCCGATCTGCGACAAGGCGGGCGAGTGCTCCTTGCAGGACTACCACTTCCAGCACGGCCAGGACGAGCGTCGGGCCGACCTCCGGCCCTTTACCAGCCGGCGGCGCGAGCTGGGCGAGAGGATTACCCTGTTTGTGGACCGCTGCATCGCGTGCAGCCGCTGCGTGCGGTTTACCCGCGAGATCGCGGGCACGGGCGAGCTGATGTTCAGCGGCCGCGGGGCGCATGAAGAGATCGACGTGATGCCCGGCTTCCCGTTGGACAACAAGCTGTCGGGCAACGTGGTCGATCTCTGCCCGGTCGGCGCCCTGGGCGACAAGGACTTCCTATATCAGCAGCGGGTATGGTTCCTGCGGAGACACCCCGGCGTGTGTGCCGGCTGTGCCACGGGCTGCTCGATCTGGGTGGAGGAGAACCAGGATCGAATCTACCGGATCAAGCCGCGGGAAAACCCGGAGTTGAATCGGTGGTGGATCTGCGACGAGGGCCGCTACGGCTATCCGCACGTCCACAGCCGCCGCCGGCTCAGCAGGCCCCTGCGACGCGACGGCCAGGAGACCGTCTATCTGGATTGGACCGGGTTGCCGCACGAGTTGGCCGGCCGGCTGGGTGAAGCCGGGCGGCTGGCCGCCGTGCTCTCGCCCCATTTGACCGTCGAAGAGGCCTACCTGCTTGCCAAGTTCGTCCGCGGGCTCGACGCTCAGGCATTGCTGGTCCTGGGGCCGGTGCCGGTAGTCGGCCAGGACGAGCGGTTCCCGGGCGCACTGACGATCTCGGCCGAGAAGTGTCCCAACCGCCGCGGCGTGGAGGCGATTATCGCCCACTTCACCCGCCGCGTGACCACCTTCGATCAGTTTCTGGCGGAACTCGACAAGGGCCAAATCCGAGGTGTGTGGCTCTGCGGCGGATACAGGACCGATTGGATCGACCAGCCGACCGCCCGGCGGTTCGAGTCCCTGGACTTGCTCGTCGTCCAGGACCTGTTCCCCTCGCCGCTGTCGGAGCGTGCGGAGTACGAGCTGCCGGGTGTGGCGTTTGCCGAGCGTGACGGCTCGTACGTCAATCGTGCAGACCGCCTACAATCGGCCCCCTGGGCCATCCGCCCGCCGGCCGGGGTCCGGTCCGAAGGAAGCCTGTATTGGGAACTGCTGGAAATGGAGGGCCTATACGACTCCCGGGCGGTGTTGGACGAGATGGCGCGGGAGATACTTTACTTCAGCGCGGCCAGCGGGCCGGTGCCGGAGGTGGGAATCGATTTGAAGGTGAGCTTGCTGGCGGACGCGGGTGGGCCGACCGTTTAGCGGTGGCTGGTGTTTTGCGGTTGAACGGCGATTGGATTATCCACCGGCCGCTAAACGGTGATTAACAAACCAAGAAACAACAATGGCTGACTACTATCCGATCATCGAAGCCCTGGTGAAAATCGGCCTGCTGATCGGCTGCCTGATGGGCGCCACTTCGTACCTGGTGCTGGTCGAGCGCTGGATCGCGGCCTGGATCCAGGATCGGCGGGGGCCGAACCGGGTGGGCATCCCGCTAACGTCAAAAAAGAAGTACCGCATCTTCGGTCTCGGTCAGCCGATCGCCGACGGCACGAAGCTCATCTTCAAGGAGGAGTTCACGCCTGGCCACGTCGACAAGTTCCTCTACTTCCTGGCCCCGGTGACCATCCTGGTGGCCGCCCTCTCGGTGTTTGCGGTGATCCCCTTCGGCAGCGTTCTCCCGCAGGACCTGAGCGATCTGCTGGTCCGCTGGGGCCTGATGGATGAGTCGAAACCGATTCGCCTGGTCGCGGCGCCGCTGGTCAACGTGGGCGTGATCTACATCTTCGCCGTGGGCGGGCTGGCCGTGTTCGGCGCGATCCTTGGGGGCTGGTCGAGCAACAACAAGTACAGTTTCTTCGGCGGGCTGCGGGCCGGGGCCCAGTTGATCTCCTACGAAATACCCTTGGGGCTGGGAGTTCTGGGCGTGGTGCTGGCCTCCGGATCGTTGCGGTTGGACGCGATCATCGGCCAGCAGGCCCAAAGCGGCGCGTGGAACGTGCTGGTCCAGCCACTGGGGTTCCTGGTCTTTTTCGTGGCCGCCTTTGCCGAATCCGGACGCCTGCCGTTCGACCTGGTCGAGGCCGAACAGGAACTGGTCAGCGGCTACAGTACCGAGTACTCCGCGATCAAGCTGATGATGTTCATGGTCGCCGAGTTCCTGCACATGATCACTGCGGCCTTCCTGTTGGTGATCCTGTTCTTCGGCGGCTGGCACTTGTGGGGAATTACCGGGTACAGCGAGGCGGCGGGGGACGTCGGTTGGTTTCAGGCGATCCTGCGGGTGGTCGTGTTGTTGGCCAAGGTGATGACGATGATCCTGTTCTTCATGGTGGCCCGCTGGAGCTGGCCCCGCTTCCGCTTCGACCAGTTGATGTCCCTGGCCTGGAAGGTGATGCTGCCGCTGGGGCTGGTGAACCTGGTGGTGGTGGCTACGTGGATCGAATACGGCGCGGAGTTAGGGACTTTGTTGGGGCTTGGGCCGGCGGTAAGTATGGCCGTCTGCGGCTGGATCGTGCTGATTGTCTCCTGGCTGGTGGTGATGTGGGCGGCTCCCGTCCACAGCGACAACCGCCCCCTGCGCGGTCCGATCTCCCCGGGGCTCGAGGTCGAGGAGACCACCACGCGATGAAACCAGACGACGAGAGAATCCGTTGGATCGAGGAGCCCAAGCTGGGCCTCTCGGGCAAGAGCTACGTGCCGCTGTTGCTGGAGGGGATCGCCACCACCTTCAGACACCTGATCGGGCCGAAGCTGACGGTCTACTCTCCCGAACAGCGGCACGAAATCCCCGACCCGTTGATCTACCGCGGCGTGCACCGGCTGAACCGGGACGAGCAGGGGCGGGTCAAGTGCGTGGCCTGTTTCCTCTGTGCCACCGCCTGCCCGGCTCATTGCATCGACATCCTGGCGGCCGAAAGCCCCTGGGGAGACCGCGAAAAGTACCCCCAAAGCTTCACAATCGACGAGCTTCGGTGTATCTTCTGCGGAATGTGCGAGGAGGCCTGCCCGGTCGACGCCATCGAGCTGACCAGCCTGTACGACCTCTCGGGCAAGAGCCGTGAGGAGATGATCTTCGACAAGGAAAAGCTGCTGAGCGTTTACGACCAGACCAAGGACACCGAGCCGATGAAGTCAAAACGGCCGCACCAGTTCCGCAGGGGAGACAGTTGAGCAGCTACGGACGGGACTTCAGACCCGATTTGACGAGTAGCCGGCGTCCAACGGACGCCGGAGGGACCGGCGGCAGGTTTGCCGCCGGCTATTGCAGAGCCGTCAGTTGGGCATTGAGATTTCAACAGCGGATCAACCACGTCGAAACCATGCCCCCAATCGCACCACCCCAAGAACTCCGGCCGGGAGAGACGCCGTGATCGACTTACAGTGGATCTTCATCCTGGCCACGCTGTTGGGTGCGTTGGGCATCTGGCTGCTGTTGCCGCGCGGCGGGGGCCGGGGGTGGATGGCCGGTGCCCTGCTGATGGCAGCCGCGCTGGGTCTTGGGGCCTTGAAGCTGCCCGGCTTGGGTCACTGGGTAGCCAACGGCGTCTTCTTCCTGCTGGCCGGCGTGACGCTGGTGGCCGCCATCGCCACGGTCACCTTCCGAAATCCGGTCTATTGTGCGATCTGGTTCGGGATGTCGCTGCTGGGTACCGCCGGGTTGTTCCTGCTTGCCGGGGCCCAGTTCCTGGCCGTGGCCACCGTGGTCGTCTACGCCGGGGCGATCCTGGTGACCTTTCTGTTCGTGCTCATGCTGGCCCAGCCCCAGGGAAGGGCGGCTTATGATCGCGTCAGCTCCGAAGCCCTGGTATCGGCCGCGCTGGGCATGGTGATCGTGGGCATCCTCTCGATGGGGCTCTCCGGCGTGTTGATGGAGCCGGTTGAAGCGGGGCAGCCGCCGGTGGCCTCGGCGGCGGCCGATCGGGCGGCAAAAGACGCCGGAAAACGAACCGACGACGTCCTCGCCCAACAGCACGTCGTCCGCCTCAGCGCGGAACTGTTCGGCCGGCACCTGATCTCCGTCGAGGTCGCCGGAACGCTGCTCTTGGCCGCCCTGGTGGGGGCGGCCGTGATCGTGGCCCAGTCCAAAACCAAAACCGGCCAACAAGAGCTGCC
>CAZUAM010000585.1:0-4671 GCA_964618095.1 uncultured Planctomycetaceae bacterium
CTGGCGCTCGACCCCGGCCACCCGAAGGCAGACCGGCCGAACTTGGAACTACTGAGACTCCGGAAACGAACGTGCCTCGTTTCCGTCTTCCCGCCTTCGGCTAGAGTTTTTTTGGCTTGGGGATCCGGGCGGCGGGCTTGCGCCGGCTGCGGCGTTTGCCCCGCTCGCTGCGGGTGGCGTGCCGGATCTCGACTTCACCGATGGGCTTGCCGAGCTGCTGCTGCATCTGCTCGATGCGATCCCGCAGGGCGGCGGCCCGTTCGAATTCCAGCGCCTCGGCCGCGGCGGTCATCTCGGCCTCCAGTTCGGCCAGGTACTCCTCGGTGACGTACTGGGCCTCGTCGGTCCGCCCCACGGCCGCCTGCGATCGGGCATGGGCGGCCGCTTCGGCCTCGATCCCGGCGCGGATGCCCTTGCGGATTGTCTCGGGCGTGATGCCGTGCTCGCGGTTGTAGCCCTCTTGCATCTTCCGCCGCCGCCGCGTCTCTTCGATCGCCCGCTGCATCGAGTCGGTCACCTGGTCGGCGTAGAGCAGGACCTTGGCGTTGACGTTTCGGGCGGAGCGGCCGATGGTCTGCATCAGCGACGTCTGGCTCCGCAGGAAACCTTCCTTGTCGGCGTCGAGGATGGCCACCAGGGAGACCTCGGGCAGGTCGAGCCCCTCGCGCAACAGGTTGACTCCCACCAGGACGTCAAAGTCTCCCAGCCGCAGCTCGCGGAGCAGTTCCACGCGTTCGAAGGCGTCCAGGTCGCTGTGGAGCCACTTGCAGCGGACGTCCTGCTGGTCGAAGTAGGCGGCCAGGTCTTCGGCCAGCCGCTTCGTAAGGGTGGTGACCAGCACCCGCTCATCGAGCTGCGCCCGGTGGCGGATCTGTGCCAACAGGTGTGGCACCTGGGAGCGGGCAGGGGAGACCTCGATCTGCGGGTCCAACAGCCCGGTCGGCCGGATCACCTGTTCGACCATCTCCCCGCCGGTTTGCTCCAATTCATAAGGCCCCGGCGTGGCCGAAACGCAGATCACCTGCCGGATCTGTTTCTCCCATTCGTCGAAGCGCAGCGGCCGGTTGTCCAGGGCGCTGGGCAGCCGAAACCCGTGCTCCACCAGGGTCACCTTGCGGTTGTGATCGCCGGCGTACATCCCGCGAACCTGCGGCACGGTAACGTGCGCCTCATCGACAAACAGCAGGAAATCGTCGGGAAAGAAGCTGAACAGCGTATCCGGCGGCGTGCCCGGCGGCCGACCGGCAAGCGGCCGGCTGTAGTTCTCAATGCCCGGACAGTAACCGACCTCCTGCAACATCTCCAGGTCGAACCGGGTCCGGGCGCTTAAGCGCTGGGCCTCCAACAGCTTGCCCTGTTTTCTGAACTCCTCGAGCCGCTGGTCCAATTCCTCCCGAATCTCGCCGACCGCCTTCTCGATACGCTCCTCGGGCAGCACGAAATGCTTGGACGGATAGATGAACAACCGCTCCCGGCGTTCGATCACCTCGCCGCTGGTCGGATGGATGACGGAGAGCTGCTCGACTTCGTCGCCCCAGAACTCCAGCCGAAAGGCGTACTCTTCGTAGTTGGGCCAGACCTCGACGCAGTCGCCCCGCACCCGGAACTTGCCCGCCTGAAATTCGACGTCGTTCCGCTCGTACTGGATATCGACCAGCTTGCTGAGCACCCGATCGCGATCGACCACCTGGCCCAGTTCCAGGCCGACCATCATCGCCCGATAGTCCTCCGGCGATCCCAGCCCGTAGATGCAGGACACGCTGGCCACGATGATCACGTCGCGGCGGCTGACCAACGCGCTGGTGGCGGCCAGCCGCAGCCGGTCGATCTGCTGGTTGATCGAGGCGTCCTTCTCGATGTAGATGTCCCGTTGGGGGATGTATGCCTCGGGCTGGTAGTAGTCGTAGTAGCTGACGAAGTAGTGGACCGCGTTGTGGGGGAAGAACTCCTTGAACTCGCTGTAGAGCTGGGCGGCCAGCGTCTTGTTGTGCGACATCACCAGCGTGGGCCGCCCGGCCGCCTGGATCACGTTGGCCATGGTGAACGTCTTGCCCGAGCCGGTCACCCCCATTAACACCTGGTGCTTTCGCCCGGCGTGGAGACCCTCGATCAGGGCTGCGATGGCTTCCGGCTGATCCCCGGCGGGCTGGAAGGGACTGACGAGTTGGAACACGCGGCACGGCTCCTCACGGGGGGTGACGGAAAGGCCGCAGCAGCAGACGACCTGCCCGGCCAAACGTCCTTTAGGCTATTGTACGATCTCCAAGGCGAGTGCTGTAGGTGGGCCGGTGGGGGATCATCGGACGCGGACAGCCGGATCGGAATTGTGCCCAACGCCCGCTATAGTAGAGTAGAGAAACGAACGGATCGACACGCAGAGGAGATTCACTTGTCCCGGCTTCTCCCGTCTCTGGCTGGGCTAGTCCTGGTGGCGTCGTTGCCCGTGCAGCCTACCATGGCCGGGGCGCGCGATCCGGACGACTGCCCGAGTGCTGAGGATGCCGGCCAGCAGCCAGGCCCGGCGCCCGGCAAACCGGCTCTCCCTCCGGAGCCGGGCCCGTTCCAAAGGCTCGTCAACGAGCGAAACTTCGTCGGGCCGGGGATCCTGCCGGCGGTGGATCCTTCCGGCAATGGGGGGCTTCATGTGCCGTCGAAGCTTCACCTGCCCGCAGATTTTCAGCCGTCGGAGGCGATCCTGCTGGTGGGCGGCCGGCTGGCACGAGAATTCCCAAACCTGCTGGCCGACGTCCTGGCGGCCACAAGAGACCAAATCTCGGTCGTCTCGCTGATTTCAACGGCCGGCGAGCGCAACACCGTAGTCCGGGCACTTGCCGCTTCGGGCCTGCCACCCGAGCACATCCGCTTCGTGGAAGTCCCGACGGACACCATCTGGGTCCGCGACTTCGGCCCCATTTTTCTCAGGCGGACCGAAGGCAAGACGATTGCCCTGGACGCGGAATACCTGAAGGCCGGCCGGAACAAGGACAACCGCGCCGCGGTTCCGCTGGCGCGTTATTTCAAGATAACCACGCTCTATGCCCCCATCCTTCTCGAAGGCGGCGATCTATTGGGCAACGGACGGGGGCTTTGCGTCACCACGACCGCCGCCGTCAACCGCAACATCAGCCGAGGATACGACCGGCCCACGATCACGAAATACTTCCGGAAGTACCTTGGCAGCGGCCAGATTGTCCTGCTCGAGCCGTTGCGGGGCGAGACCACCGGGCACGTGGACATGTTCGCCTGCTTTACCGACTCCCGCACGATTGTCGTCGGCGCCTACCAGAAATCCGTTGACCCGGTCAATGCCGCCGTGCTCGATCGCAATGCCGCTCTGCTGGCCAAGGTCCGCACGGCGGGAGGCAGGCTGCGGGTGGTTCGGGTGCCCATGCCCAACAACCAGGACGGCCTGTGGCGGACTTACACCAACGGCCTCTTCGCCAACGGACTCTTGCTCCTGCCGAGTTATCCCCGCGCCGATCCTGCTGCCCAGCGGAAAGCCTTCCAGACCTTTCGGTCCCTGTTGCCCGGCTGGGACGTGGTGGGGATCGACGCGGGCAAACTGATCGCGCGGGAGGGGGCACTGCGCTGCATCACCATGCACGTGCCGCGGGAGCATACCTCGCCGGAGCCCGGCAAATAGCCCACTTCCACCGGCAGTGCAAGAAGGAGACGCCGCCGGTGCCGGGCAAGGCGAACCAGTCTTCCGCGTTCGGCCATGCGCAAGGCGGCGGCCTCTTGCCAAGCTGAGTCCATCGGGCACAATACGGCAGTCTGCGGAACCATCTGGACACTCGACTCGAAACGGAGAACACCAAAATGAAACGACGAGAATTCGTGGCCGCCACGTGCCTGGCCGGTTTGGCCCCCTTGAGCAACATCGCTCAGGCCCGAGAGGCCGGGGCCCCGTCGGCAAGACAGTACCTCGAACTGCGACTTTACCAGGTCGCTTCCGAAGCCAAGCAGAAGCTCCTGATCGATTTCTTCCGCGATGCGGCCGTCCCGGCGCTGAACCGCATCGGGATCGGCCCGGTGGGCGTGTTTCAGTTCCTGGAGGAGGACACGCCGAATCTGTACGTTCTCTTGCCGCACAATTCGGCCGAGTCGG
Source organism: uncultured Planctomycetaceae bacterium (assembly GCA_964618095.1). GTDB lineage: Bacteria > Planctomycetota > Planctomycetia > Pirellulales > Thermoguttaceae > CAZUAM01. The sequence continues at coordinate 4,109 of CAZUAM010000585.1, forward strand.
TGTCTTCAACAAGAGCCGCCGCGCACCTGATGGCCGATCCCAAGTACCGAAAGGCCGGCGCCGCCGTGCTCGAGTCGCCCAAGGCGGACCCGGCCTACACGCGGATCGAAAGCTCGCTGATGCTTGCCTTCGACGGGGTTCCCAAGGTGCAAACGCCGGCCAAGGGCCGCTCCCGCGTGTTCCAGCTCCGCACCTACGAGAGCCACAATGCCGAGCGGGCCCGCAAGAAGATCGAGATGTTCAACACCGGCGGCGAGTTGGATATCTTCCGTCGCACCGGTCTGCCGGTGGTCTTCTTTGGGGAGACGCTGATCGGCACGAAGATGCCGAATCTGACCTATATGCTCGGCTTCGACAACATGGAGGCCAACAAGAAGGGCTGGAAGGCGTTTATGGCCGATCCCGAGTGGAAGAAGCTCGGAGCCGATCCGGCCTACAAGGACACGGTCTCCAACATCACCAACATCATGCTGCGTCCCGCTTCGTGTTCGCAGATCTGAGCGTTCGAAATCGTGGTGCCCGCCGGGCAGAACGTGCGCATGGACGTGCAGTTCCTCGAGCGC
>CAZUAM010000586.1:0-322 GCA_964618095.1 uncultured Planctomycetaceae bacterium
GGCGGCAGCCGCCTGCCTTTACAACATGCTTACCGGTGGATTCCCCCGGGATTTTCCACGCGGCCGTGACCCCTTCCAGGTCGTGCTCGATCCGAACACCCGCGCCGTGCGGATCCGCAAGCGCAACCCGACCATCCCACCGCGCCTTGCCGAGGTGATCGACCACGCGCTGATTGACAAACCAGATATTCCTTTCAAGACGGCCGCGGAACTGAAGCGCGCCCTGGAAGGTGTTTTATGACGTTCACCGTTCGCCACGCCGGACTGACCGACCGCGGCCTGGTCCGTCAGAACAATGAAGACAACTGGTGCGCCAACGACC